>JAYSYB010000465.1:0-3951 GCA_043716775.1 Rubrivivax sp. | reverse complement strand
TTGGCCGTGACCACGCCGCGCAAACGCTGGTCGTGTCCGGCGTGCGTTTCATGGGTGAAACAGCCAAAATTCTGTCACCCGAAAAACGCGTGCTGATGCCCGACCTGGATGCCACCTGTTCACTTGACCTGGGTTGCCCCACAGGCGAGTTCACCGCGTTTTGCGACGCCCACGCCGACCGGGTGGTGGTGGTTTACGCCAACACCAGCGCCGCCGTCAAAGCCCGGGCCGACTGGGTCGTGACGTCCAGCTGCGCGCTCGACATCGTTCGCGATCTCAAAGACCAAGGCAAAAAAATTTTGTGGGCACCGGACAAACATTTGGGCGGCTACATCCAGCGGGAAACTGGGGCAGACATGCTGATGTGGAATGGGGCCTGCATTGTTCACGACGAGTTCAAGGCTTTTGAACTGGAAGCCATGATGCGCACCCTCCCGCTGGCCAAGGTGCTGGTTCACCCTGAATCCCCGGCCGACGTGATTGCCCTGGCCGATGCCGTGGGCTCTACTTCGGCCATCCTCAAAGCCGCACGCCTTCTGGACGCCCCCGAGTTCATCGTCGCCACCGACAGCGGCATGCTGCACAAGCTGCGCACGCTGAACCCCGGCAAAACGTTTTTTGAAGCGCCCACATCAGGCAACAGTGCCACCTGCAAAAGCTGCGCACACTGCCCGTGGATGGCCATGAACGGGTTGGCCGGGCTGGCCCAAGTGCTGGAACTGGGCACGAATGAAATTCACATTGACCCGGCGCTGGGCCTGCGCGCACGCCAGCCAATCGACCGGATGCTGACGTTCACGGCAGCGTCTCGCGTTGGCACAACGCCTGGCTTGGTCCCAGGCATCGGCGGGGTCTGATGACAGTCAGCAACGGCATTTCCAGCTTCGGTAACATCACCGCGCTCATTGACTTTGCCGACCCGCAGCAGCCGGACACCGGCCCCCGGCTGCGCCACGCCTTCGGCCAGCCGCTGCAAACGTTGACGGCGCACACGCCCGACCAGTTGCGCCCGTTGCTGGACGCGGTGCAGCAGGCCGCTACATCCGGTCTGTGGTGTGTGGGCAGCATGCGCTACGAAGCGGCAGCTGCATTTGACACCGCCCTGAGCGTGCACGCCCCTGACGGACCGCTGGCTTGTTTTGCGGTGTATGACCGACCCCTGCCTTGGCCATCGGAAGACCTTGATGCTGCCGCAGCCCACGCTACCTGGCAGCCCAGCCTGCAGCGCCCCGTATTTGACGCAGCGCTGGCCACTATTCAATCGGCCATTCAGCGCGGCGACGTGTACCAGGTCAACTTCACTGCGCCAATGACGGGCACGTTGGCAGGCACCGCACCCGGTGACGACGAAGCCACCGACACGCGCGCCTTGTTTGCCGCCTTGCAACGCGCCCAGCCCGGCGGTTACGCCGCGTGGCTGAACCTGGGTGCTTTGGGTGAATTGGGTGGTGAACAGGTGCTGTCGGTGTCGCCCGAGCTGTTTTTTGACTGGCACCTGGCCAACGCACCGGAAGGGCAGGCCGGCCGGCTGCTGGCCCGCCCCATGAAAGGCACCGCGCCACGCGGCGCAAATGCCCGTGACGACGCCCACCAGGCCCAAGCCCTGCGCGCATCCCCCAAGGAGCGTGCTGAAAACGTCATGGTGGTGGACCTGCTACGCAACGACATGTCACGCGTGGCCCAACCCTTCAGCGTGCAGGTGCCGCGTTTGTTTCACACCCAGGCGTTGCCCAGCGTATGGCAGATGACGTCAGACGTGACGGCCACCACCCGCCCCGGTTGCACGCTTGCCGACGTATTTGCCGCGCTGTTTCCCTGCGGCTCGGTCACCGGCGCGCCCAAGGTGCAAGCCATGAAGATCATCGAGGCGCTGGAAAGCTCACCACGCGGCGTGTACTGCGGCGCAGTCGGTGTGGTGCGGCCCGTTGAAGGTAGCGGCCTTCACGCCACCTTCAACGTGCCCATCCGCACCGTCACCGCCAGAGCGCGTGTGCTGCGCTGCAGTACCGGCAGCGGCATCACCGCCGATGCCACCGCTGAGGGCGAATGGCGCGAATGGCAACACAAACGCGCCTTTGTCGAACGCGCCAGCCAGTCGTTTGAATTGCTGGAAACCCTGGCGCTGGTCAACGGCCAGTACCGCCACGCCCCCCTGCACCTGGCCCGACTGGCCAGCGCGGCGGCGCATTTTGGGTTCGCAGAGACGCATGACGTAAACGACGCTGCTGTCCACGCACTGGCCGACCTGGCAACCCGCTGCCCCGAGGGCGCATGGCGCGTGCGTTTGCTGCTGGACGTGCGTGGGCAGGCTAGAGCCGAAGCATTTGCCTTGCCCGAATCCCCCGCGCAAGTGCAACTGCAATTGGCCGACCGGCCTTTGCTTGAAGCGCACAGCGAATTCACCCGCTTCAAAACCACCCGCCGCGCGCATTACGACGCCTTCACCCCTATCCAGCCCGGTGTGTTCGACACCGTGCTGTGGAACGAGCAAGGCGAAATCACCGAATGCACACGCGGCAATGTGGCGATGCTGGTCGATGGCCGCTGGGTTACCCCGCCGCTGCACTGCGGCCTGCTGGGCGGTGTGGCCCGTGCGCTGGCGCTGCAGTCTGGCCAGCTGGTGGAGGCGGTGGTGCGTGTGGATGCGTTGGACCGGGTGCAGGGCTGGACGTTTTTGAACAGCTTGCGGGGGTGGGTTGGGGCTGGGTTGGATTGAAGGGGTGGCTTTTTTCTGTCGATTAAGCCGAACGAATATTTTCACGCTGCATTCTTCGCGCACGGTGATCACTTCTTGCTTCTTGTTTGTTTTGGAATGACCGGACAGCCGGTGACGAATTGTGTGTGTCCAACTGAACGGCTGAGTCAGACTGCCAGCGGCCACTCACTTGGCGGTGTGGATGACAGCGCTCGACGACGAAGCAGTCGCATGCCCTGTGTGACGGCTGGCGCTGGTCATCCGACTTCCTCGTAAACCGCAGTCACTGCAACCGCCGACTTTTCGAGGTCGTCTTCAGTTGCCGCGGCGCCAATCTGCGACTGGGCGCCCCGGATCGGCTGATACTGACTTCCGAGCGGTCGCTCGGGATTGATATACAGTCGTTCGACTTGCATATCAACAAAGAGAAACCATGTCGCTCCCATCCATCTTGAAAGCCGCCTTGGTTGCACTGGCAGTCGCAACCAGTGCGCCGCTTTTCGCACAAGGCACACCTATCAACTCGGCAGCGTTCGACTCGCTGGTTGCTCAGGGCCCTGTGGCCGACGCCGCAACCATCGCGTCGAACACTTGGGCCAGCAATGTCAAGAAGGCCGGCACGCTACGTCTCGGCGGCGTCCAGACGTCGAACCTCTTCTCGCTGCTCAACGAGAAGGACGGAAAAATCCGCGGTTTCGATGCAGGCCTAGCCCAGCTCCTGACGCGCTACATCCTGGGCGATGGAGGCAAGTACCAGTTCACGCAGGTCACATCCTCCACACGCGAACAGGTGATCATCAACAACCAGGTGGACATGGTTTTGGCAACGTACTCCATCACCCCCGCCCGCGAGGAGAGGATTTCTTTCGCTGGGCCTTACTACACCTCGCAGGCGGGGGTCTTGATCAAGCTGAGCAACAAGGCGATCCAGTCTTATAACGATCTTGCCGGCAAGAAGACCGCCACCCAGGCAGGATCCACGGGCCCTGCGATCCTGGCGCAATTCGCGCCCAAGGCAATCGTGCAAGAGTTCCAGACACACCAGGAAGCCCTCGACGGACTGCGCCAGGGACGCGTGGACGCCTACGTCACTGACAACACCCTGCTGCTCAATGTCTTGAGCCTCGGTACCGCAGACGCGCAGTTGGCGGGGGCACCCTTCGGTCCCCAGGACCAGTACGGCGTCGGGCTTCCCAAGGGCTCGGAAGGCGTGGCCTTCGTCAACGCCTTCCTGAAGAAGATTGAATCCGATGGCA
>JAYSYB010000464.1:0-11893 GCA_043716775.1 Rubrivivax sp. | reverse complement strand
GCTGGGTGGCGTGCCCTGCGTGCTTGAAAAGCGTCTGTCCTTGCGCTGCGAACTCAGCGTCATCGTGGCGCGCGGCCGCGACGGGCAATGCGTGCACTTGCCGGTGCAGCAAAACCTGCATCGCGCTGGCGTGCTGGCGGTGACGCAGGTGCCAGCGCCCGACGTGGACGATGACACTGCGGCGCAGGCTGTGCGGCTCGCTGGAAAGCTGGCCGCAGCTCTGCAATACGTGGGCGTGCTGTGCGTGGAATTCTTCGTCCTGGCCGACGGCTCGCTGGTGGCCAATGAGCTGGCGCCGCGGCCGCACAACTCGGGCCACTACAGCATCGACGCCTGCGACGTGTCGCAGTTTGACCTGCAGGTGCGCACGCTGGCCGGGTTGCCACTGGTGTCGCCGCGTTTGCATTCACCGGCAGTGATGCTCAACCTGCTGGGCGACTTGTGGTGGGCGCCGGGTGCGGATGACAGCACCGCCCCGCGCACGCCGGACTGGCCCGCTGTGATGGCGCTACCCGGTGTCCGGCTGCACCTCTACGGCAAGGCCGAAGCGCGGCGCGGCCGCAAGATGGGCCATATCACCGTCACGGCGGCCGATGCGGCTACTGCCAAAGCAGTGGCACGCCGGGCCGCTGCTCTGCTTGGCTTGCCGCTGTTTTGAGCCGGAGTGCAGGGTCCTTGTCGGTGACCAACGGCCTAGCTGCGAATGTTGTCGATGCCGCTGATGCCGCTGATGCAGCCTTGATCGCCGCTGCAGCGCAGCGCCTGGCTGATGGCGGCTTGGTCGCGTTCCCGACCGAAACCGTCTACGGCCTTGGAGCCCGTGCCGATGACGATGCCGCCGTCGCGGGCATCTTCGCCGCAAAGGGCAGGCCGGCCGACCATCCGCTGATCGTCCATCTGTCGCAGGCCGCTGCAGCTTCGCACTTCAGCCACCACCTCAGCCCGGCGGCGCAGCGCCTGATAGCCGCCTTCTGGCCCGGGCCGCTAACGCTCATCGTGCCGCGGCGCCCTGGCGTGGGTGCGGCTGCAGCGGGCGGGCAGGGCAGCATCGGCCTGCGTCTGCCGTCGCACCCCCTGGCGCAGGCACTGCTCGCGCACTCGGCGCGCATGGGGGTACCGGGCGTGGCCGCGCCCAGCGCCAACCGCTTCGGGCGCGTCAGCCCCACGACTGCCACGCATGTGATCCAGGAATTCGGCCCCGGCCTGATGGTGCTGGACGGTGGGATGTGCGCGGTGGGCATCGAATCGGCCATCGTGGACTGCACGCGTGAACGGCCCGCGCTGTTGCGGCCGGGGCAACTGTCGCGGCAGCAGATTGAAGCGGTGCTGGGCCACCCGCTGGCTGCGCCCGATGCAGCGTCGCCGCGCGCTTCGGGCACGCTGGCATCGCACTACGCGCCAGTGGCCGCCGTGCGCTTGTGGGCGCGTGCGGCGCTGCAGCAGCGTCTGTTGTCGCCGCCGCCGCTGGCTGGCGTGGGCGGGGGAAGCGTCGCGGTATATTCGCGCCTCAATCCTGCAGTGGCGCAGGGGTGGGTTCACCGGGTGATGCCCGAGACTGCTGAGGCCACGGCGCATGAACTTTTTGCTGTGCTGCGCGATCTAGACACGGCCAGTGTGGTCGCCATCTGGGTTGAAAGCCCACCGCCCGGTGCTGAATGGGATGGCGTGCGGGATCGTCTTGAACGTGCCGCAACGCTGCGGTGAGTGGGTGCCCCTAGTCGCAGCCGTATCCGCAGCACCCCACCGCACCGCCCCAATCGAGTTTTCCGGAGTTCAGATGATTCAGAGCAGCAAGGCCACCCGACGCTGGCGCCTGTCCGCGGCCGCAGCCTGTGCCGCAGTGGCGCTGGTCGCCGCTTGTGGCGGCGGCACGTCGCAGTTCGAACCCTTCCTCGCCGAACGGGTGTTCGCTTTTGGTGATGAGTCCAGCGCGCTGCGCAGCGACGGCAAACGCTACGGCGTCAACGGGCTGGACACCGCGACCAGCGCTTTCGACTGCCGCCTGGAACCGCTGTGGGTGCAAGGTATCGCCGCAGCCTACGGCTTCGTCTTTGCAGAATGCAACGTCGCCACTCCGACTGCCGTGCCCAAGGCATTCATGTTTGCCGCCGTGGGGGCCAAGGTGGCGGACGTGGCCGCGCAGGTTGAAGCCCAGGTGGCGGCTGGGGGCTTGCGTGACAAGGACCTGGCGCTCGTGCTGGCTGGCACCAACGACGTGCTGGCGCTCTATGCGCAGTACCCGGCCGTGCCAGAGGCCGCTTTGATCACTGAAGCCGGGCTCCGTGGTGAACGCATCGCCGCCGTCGTCAACCGGCTCGTAAACCTGGGTGCCAAGGTGATCGTCTCCAACCTGCCCGACTTGGGCATGTCACCCTTTGCGCGTGCCGAGGCGCTGGCCAATGCCGGCAGTGGTTTCGACCGTGCTGCGTTTATCAGCCGGCTGACGACGGCCTTCAATGAGCGCCTGGGCGTGAAGGTGCTGCTGGACGGGCGCTTTGTGGGCCTGGTGCAGATGGACCTGCGCACGCAGTCGGCGGCACGCTCGCCAGGCAGCTTCGGCTTCATTGACGTCAGCACCGCCGCGTGCACCGTGGCGCTGCCCAACTGCACCACCGCCACACTCGTGACTGGTGCCACGTCGTCCAATTACCTGTGGGCTGATGGCACCCGCTTGTCATCGGGCGGCCAGGGTGCGTTGTATTCGCTGGCCATCGACAGGGCTCAGCGCAACCCGTTCTAGTTAGTGCGTCCAGCCCGCGCTCGAATCCCGCAAATCCACCGGGTGTGGGCGTAGCCCCGGGGTTTCCACCGCCAGCCTCCTTGGTCTGTCACTCTTATAGTCGCGGCCTGAAAAGCGAACGACCGTTCTATTTTTGAACGGCAGCGCCCAAGGCTCAGCGACAAAGACAGTGGGGACTTCATGAAAAACCTTCGATCCTGGGCGTTGACGGCGGTTGCCGCAGCCCTTCTGGCAGCGTGCGGCGGCAGCGAACCTGAAGTTGCCGGCAGCGGCCAGCCGTCAGGCGCGCCGACGACAGCGGGCACCTTTGCCGCCGTCGTCAGTTTTGGCGACAGCCTGTCCGACATCGGTGCGTACGCACCCGCCACATCGCTTACCGGCAATGGCCAGGCACCGTATTTCGGGGGCAAGTTCACAGCCAACAGCGCTAGCGCCACGGTGTGGGTGGAAAACGTGTCGACGCGGCTGGGCATCATCACCACGCCGGCTGAAGTGGGCTTCGGCGCGGCGTCCGTGCGCTGCCCGGCCGCGGCCAACCCCGCACTGGCTGTCACCTGCACGGCCTACGGCCAGGGCGGCTCGCGCGTGACGGACCCCAACGGTATCGGCAAGGCCGGCGGCGCGCTGACGGTGCCGCTGAAGACGCAGATTGCCAACCACCTGCAGCGCTTCACCAGCTTCCGCGCAAGCGACCTGATCCTGGTCTGGGGTGGTAACAACGACGCCTTCATCCAGTTCGGCGCCTTTTCCGCTGCAGCCACGCAAATCCAGACCGACGTGGCTGCCGGGCGCCTGACGGCCGACCAGGCCAGTCTGGCGCTGTTCCAGGCCCAGACGGCGGCGCAAAACGAGATGAAAAAGGCCGCCCTGGAACTGTCGGGTTATGTGAAGAGCGAAATCCTGGCCAAGGGTGGCCGCTATGTGGCTGTCTTCAACCTGCCCGACTCCACGCTCACACCTTTTGGCAGCACGCTGCCGGCCACTGCCAAGCCGGTGCTGTCGGGGCTGGTGGACACCTTCAACCTGTGGCTGCGTGAAGGCCTTACCAGCGCAGCGGTGAAGATCATCGACCAGAACGCGCCGGGCAAGGACGTCTACCTGAACCCGGCCCGCTACGGCATCGTCAACAACACCGTGCCCACCTGCGACGCGGCGGCCATTTCTGCCATCACGCGCGGCGCCGTGACTGACGGCTCGTCGCTGTTCTGCAATTCCACGGTGGGTGCACCCTACTACGGCCTGCGCGCCGGCGCCAACCTCAGCACCTGGCAGTTTGCCGACGGCGTGCACCCCACGCCCGGCGGCCACCGCATCATCAGCGACTACGTGCTGGCGCAGCTGCGTTCGTTCGGCTGGATCAACTAAAAACCCGCACCCCGAAAGACTCGCATGCAACACACCATTCGACTCATCGCGCTGGCGGCCGTGGCGACACTGACGCTCAGCGATGCGGCCCAGGCCCAGGACTCCACGCTCAAGGGCGGCATCATCTTCTACCAGACGCACGCGCGCACCAACGGCATCACCGGGATCGGCATCCCGCCGGGCGCCGACGCCACGGTGGGCAATGCCACCACGGTGCTGCTGACTTATGAATACGCGTTGTCGCCCAACGTGGGCGTTGAATTTGTGCTGGGCGTGCCGCCCAAGATCAAGGCGCGCGCGTCAGGCAGCGTAGCCTTCCTGGGTGAGGTGCTGACCGCTCGCAACGTGGCGCCAACGCTGCTTTTCAACTACCACTTCTTCGCCCCCGGTAGCACGTTGCGCCCCTACCTGGGCGTGGGCATCAACTACACCAGGTTCACCAACGTCAAGTCCTCTTATGCCTCGGACGCGCACCTGTCCGACTCGACCGGACTGGCCGTGCAGGCAGGCCTGGACTGGGCGCTGACCAAGCAGTGGGGTTTGTTCGCGAGCGTCGCCAAGGTGGACGTAAAGAGCAACCTCACGGCCACCGGCGCAGTGGTGCTGCAGAGCACGATCGACTTCCGGCCGATCACTTATTCGGCAGGTGCGTCTTTCCGGTTCTGAGGCCCACGGTTCTGAGGCCCGTGCTTTTGAGCCCGACGGTCTTCCACGATCTTGACGGTGAGGATCGTGGCCGCCAGCACCAGCGTCACCGAATTGGCGACGACGATCGGCCACTTGCCCAGCATCACGCCATACACCAGCCACAGCGCCACACCGGCGGTGAAGGCGCTGTACATGCCGATTGAAATGCCACTCACGTCGCGCGTTCGCAGCGTGAGCAGAGCCTGCGGCAGGAATGAGCCAGTGGTGAGCGCGGCAGCGCAGTAGCCGAGGAAGTCCTGGGCGTTCACGGTCTACCTAGCCGGCGCGTCGCGCAGGGCCCATTGCACCACCGCGTCCAGCGCCGGCCGCGCCGCGTTGGCGTTGGGGTGGTTGATGATGGCCACGACCACATAGCGCCGGCCACTGTGGGACAACACATAGCCCGCCACGCCGGCAACGTCGCGCAAGGAACCCGTCTTCAGATGCGCCCGGCCTGCGGTGACGCGAGACCGGCGCAGCGTGCCGTCCAGCCCCGAAATCGGCAGTGAAGACATCAGCTCACTCATCACCGGGCTGTCAAAGGTCTGCGTCAAGAGCCGCGCCAGCCGCATGGCGCTGATCCGCGTCTGCCGCGACAGGCCCGAGCCGTTGTCCAGCACCACGTCGCTGCCGAGATCGCCCGTGCGCTCGGCCAGCCAGCGCGCCAGCGTGTCGCGGGCCGAATCCAGCGTCGCCGGGCCTGTCTTCCTGGCCTGCAGCGCCAGCGTGTAGAAGAGCTGCTGCGCCATCACGTTGTTGCTGTATTTGTTGATGTCGCGCACCAGCTCGGCCAGCGCGGGGGACCGCTGCTCGAAGGCGGGCTTCAGATCCAGCGGCGCCAGCCCTTCGTGCACGCTGCCTCGCAGCTGGCCGCCCATCTCACGCCACAGCGCGTCGATCAGCCGCGCCTCAAAGGTGCCGGGTTGCGGGTCGGCCACCGGCCAGCTCAGTTCACCGCAGGCGCTGTTGTAACTGCCGGCAAAACGCGTGCGACCGGGTTCGAAGCTGGCCTTGAGCGCGGCGCGCCAGTCGCCGCAGGGGCCGCTTTGCAGAGGCACGGTGCGGTCGGTCTGCGTCGCCGCCAGCGCCGGTTCCACCGCCACGCGCGCAACACCTGCGGCTTCATCAGGCACAAAAGTGTACGTCACCGAGCGGAAGTTCAGCAGCAGCGCGGAAGGCCGCACGTTGTAGGGCCGCAGCGGTTCGCCGTCAAAGTCACCGGCGTCGGCTTCGGGCACGACGAAAGCGCTGTTGTCCAGGATGATGTCGCCACGAATATCGCGCACGCCCAGCTGCTGCACGCGGCGCAGCAGCAGCCACACCCTTTCCAGCACCAGCTTGGGGTCGCCACTGCCTTTGATGAAGACAGAGCCTTCAAGCACACCGTCCTTGATGGGCCCCGTCAGCCAGACCGGCGTGGCCCAGGTGAAGGCCGGGCCCAGGCGTTCCAGCGCCGCCATCGTGGTCAGCAGCTTCATCAGCGACGCCGGATTGACGGGGCGCTGTTCCTGCCATTGCAACACACTGCGGCCGGACGTGGCGTCGTGAACCACCACCGACACCGCATCGGCGGGCACGCCCGCACGCTGCAATGATTGCAACGCTTCGGGGGGTAGGGTCTGCGCTGACTGGGCGGGTTGCCAGATCAGCATGAAAAGCAGCGCTATCGACCACACCGGCATCACCGGCATCACCGGCATCACCGGCATCATCGGCATCACCCGCAACAACGGCAACAACGGCAACAACGGCAACAACGGCAACAACGGCCACACCACCAGCCGCCACACGGAGAGTGCGCGGCACGCGCGGCGGCCTGGCAAGGTCGTACACGCCTGATACATGCGGTGGATGATCGCACGGCTAAACTCGTCGCATGCCTTCGCCCGTGCTGCCTGTTCTGGCGCTGGATACCGCCACCGAAACCATCGCTGCTGGCGTCTGTGTGGACGCGCGGGCCGGCGCTACGGCTTTCACGCAGACTGCGCCAGGCGGCGCGCTGGCGTCCACGCAGTTGCTGCCGCTGCTGCGCAGCTTGCTGGACCGTGCCGGTCTGGAATGGCTGGATGTCGGCGCCATCGCCTACGGACAAGGCCCCGGTGCGTTCACCGGCCTGCGCACGGCCTGTGCCGTGGCGCAGGGCCTGGGGTTTGGCATCGGCTGCCGCCTGCTGCCCATTGACAGCCTGCTCATCGTGGCCGAAGACGCGCGCCTGCATGCCGGGTTGCAAGCCGGTTCGCTTGACACCGGTGATGTGGCTGTGGTCATGGATGCCCGCATGGATGAAGCCTACGCCGCGCGCTACCGCTGGCAAGGCGGGCGCTGGCAGGTCGTGCAGGCGCCAGCGCTGGTTACGCTGCCGGCGCTGAACGCGGCTTGGTCCGCGCTGCCGCCACAAGGTGTGGTGGCGGGCTCGGCGCTGGCCGCATTTGGCGACCGCTTGTCATTGCCCGCCGGCTGGCAACGCATCATGCGTGAGGGCGGCCGCGCTGCCGCGCTGCTGCGGTTGGCACAGCGTGCGGCGCTGGACAGCGAAGGCGTGGACCCCGCCGACGCATTGCCGCTGTACCTGCGTGACAAGGTCGCCTTGACGACCGCCGAGCGCGTGGCCGTCAAGGCGCTGGCCACGCCTGCCACCGGCCTGCGATGAGCGGCCCATGAGCGCCCAACTGCAGCCGCAGGACCCTCGCCACACCGCGCGCCACACGGCGCGCCGCGCCATGACGGCGCACGATGCCCACGCCGTGCAGGCCATCGAAGCCAGCGCCTACAGCTTCCCCTGGACGCGCGGCAACTTCATCGATTCCCTGGCTGCGGGCTACCACGCCGAAGTGCTGGAGTGCGACGGGGCTCTGGTGGGCTACTTCGTCGCCATGGCCGGTGTCGACGAGCTGCACCTGCTGAACGTGACAGTGGCGCTGGCGCACCAGGGGCAGGGCTTCGGCAGCCTGCTGCTGGACGTCGTCAACCAGCTCGGCCTGGACCTGGGCCTGCCCCGGTTGATGCTGGAAGTGCGCCATGGCAATGAGCATGCGCGCGCGCTCTACCAGCGCCGCGGATTCACCGCGGTGGGCCTGCGGCGCGGCTACTACCCGGCGCCGCAGGGGCGTGAAGACGCGGTGGTCATGAGCCTGCATCTGGGCGCGCCACGCGAAGCAACCCATGGCCTGGACTGAGCGCCAGCACGGCCTGCTCCAGGCCATTGGCTTGCGGCTGTGGACACCCCCGCAGCGTGACAGTGCGGCAGACGTGGCAGCGCGGCCTGCCGTGCCCGTGCCCGCTGCAGCCCAGGCTCCGACCGTGATCGCAGCCACGACATCGTCTCGAGGCCGCGTCATGCCCCCCCCGGCATCCCCCGCGACGCCGCTTGTCCGCGCCCCCACTGCGCTGAAATTCCAGATCTCCACCGTCAACGCCCAAGGCATGGACTGGCCCACGCTGCGCACGGCGGTGGCTGACTGCCGTGCCTGCACCCTGTGCAACAGCCGCACGCAAACTGTCTTCGGCGTCGGCCACCCCGAAGCCCACTGGCTGGTGGTGGGCGAAGCCCCGGGTGAGCAGGAAGACCGGCAGGGCGAGCCCTTCGTCGGCCCTTCCGGCCAGCTGCTGGACCGCATGCTGGCGGCGCTGCGCCTGAGCCGCACTGGCGCCGGCGACAGGCCGCCCGCGCAGCGCGCCTACATTGCCAACACGCTGAAGTGCCGCCCACCGCGCAACCGCAACCCCACGCCCGAAGAGCTGGCGCAGTGCGAACCCTTCCTGGTGCGCCAGATCCAGTTGCTGCAGCCGCGCATCATCCTGGCCATGGGGCGTTTTGCGGTGCAGGCGCTTCTTCGCAGCGATGAACCCATTGGCAAACTGCGCGGCCGTGTGCATCAATACGAAGGCGTGCCTTTGGTGGTGACTTACCACCCTGCCTACTTGCTGCGCAACCTGCCCGATAAGGCCAAGGCCTGGGAAGACCTGTGCCTGGCAGCCGACGTCGCGGAGCGCGCCGGACACACATCTGCAAGCAGCGCATGACTGCCCACGAAGCCACTGATGATCTGCGCGCGCTGCGCGCCGAACTGGCGCAGTTCCGCCGCCTGTGCAACAACGTGCCGGTGGCCATGGCCTATTACGAGCGGGTGGGCATGCGCTGCCGCTATGCCAACCAGGGTTACGCGGCGATGTTCGGTTTCGACGAAGAGTCGATCCTCAACCGCCCCGTGGCCGAGGTGATTGGTGAAGCCGCCGCGCATGCCATCCAGCCGCAGGTTGATCTGGTGGTGAGCGACTTGCGCAGCGTCCACTACGAACGCCAGCTGCTTGGCGCCGACGGCGAGTTGCGATCGATCGAAGTCCACCTGCTGCCGCACGCGGACGACCGCGGCCTGGCCATCGGCGCCTTCGTGCTGATCAGCGACATTTCACGCCACCGCCGCGCCGAAGCCGCGCTGCGCGACAGCGAAGACCGGCTGGCCAAGTTCATGCACGCAAGCGCTGAGGGAATCGTCTTCCACAAGGGCGGTTTCATCACCGACATCAACCCGCCGACGCTGGCGCTGCTGGGCTACACGATGGAGCAGATGATGGGCCGGTCGACGCTGGACTTCATCGCGCCTGGCCACCGCCAGCAGGTGGCCGACGTGATCAAGGCCGGCTCGGAAATCGGCTACGACAGCATGGCCGTGCATGCGGACGGTTCGCATGTGCCGGTGGAATTCATCGTCCGCACCATGCAGTACCAGGGCGAAAGCCTGCGCATGACCATCGTTCGCGACATCCGCGACCGCGTGGAAGCCCAGGCCCGCATCAACCACATGGCGCACCACGACGCGCTGACCGACCTGCCCAACCGCGCCGCCTTCATCCAGCGCGCCACGGTGTTGCTGGCGCAGTCTGCGGCGCACTTTGAAGGCCCGGGCCAGGGTCAGGGACAGGGTCTGGCGTTGATGTTCATCGATCTTGACCACTTCAAGCGTGTCAACGATTCGCTAGGCCACTGGGTAGGCGACATGCTGCTGCAGACCGTGGCGCAGCGAATCATCGGCACAGTGCGTGAAGCCGACCTGGTGGCACGTTTTGGCGGCGATGAATTTGTGCTGCTGCTGGCGGGCCCGGCCGCGCCCGCTGCGGTGTCCGAAGTAGCGGCCAAGCTGCTGGCCGCCATCGGTGCGCCGCTGGATGTGGCGGGCTCGTCGATCTCGGTCACACCGTCGATTGGCATTGCGCTGTTCCCGCAGCATGGCACCCACGCTACCGAGCTCATCAAACACGCCGACACCGCGATGTACCAGGCCAAGGCCGGCGGCCGCGCTGCCTGGCAGTTCTTCCACCCCGACATGGCCGCTGCGGTGGCCGCTGACCTTGCACTGGAAAGCCGCCTGGCGCAGGCCGTCCGCGACCGCGAATTCGTGCTTCACTACCAGCCTCAACTGCGCGTCAGCGACGGCGCGCTGGTGGGCATTGAAGCGCTGGTGCGCTGGGTTCACCCCACGCAGGGTCTGATCCAGCCCACTGCCTTCATCCCGGTGGCCGAGGCGCGCCGGCTCGTCCTGCCAATTGGCGACTGGGTGCTGGCCACTGCGCTGAGGCAGGCCGTGTCGTGGCATGCCCAGGGCCTGGCGCAGGTGCCGGTGGCCGTGAACTTGAGCGCACTGCAATTCCAGGCTTCCCACTTCGTGGCCACGGTCAAAGCCGCCCTGGCTGAGGCAGGTGCCACCGGCAAGATGCTGGAACTGGAGCTGACAGAACGCATGCTGATGCACGACCAGGACAACCTGGCTGCCGTGCAAAGTGTGCTGACACAGTTGCGCGATCTGGGCGTGCGCATTGCCGTCGATGATTTCGGCACCGGCTACACGTCGCTGCAGCACTTGAAGAAGCTGCCGCTGGACCGACTGAAAATAGACCACAGTTTTGTGGTCGACTTGCCGGGCGATGCCGGCTCGGTGGCCATCGCCAACGCCATCATCCAGATGGGGCATGGGCTGGGTTTGCAGGTGCTGGCGGAGGGTGTCGAAACCTTTGCGCAGCGGGATTATTTGCTGGCGCAGGGGTGTGACGCGCAGCAAGGGGCACTGGCGTGCGCGGCGCTGCCGGTTTTGGAGTTTGAGGATTGGTTGCGGGCGCGGGTGCCCCGGCAGTAAAGCCCAGCGCGTCGCGTCGCGTCGGAAGGTGCCCGGCAGCGGCCCACGCTATGGCGGTCTTCGCTGCAGTGCTCTGTCTTGAGTCGTACCGTCCAACTCACTTCGCTCACTTCGTTCAAACAGTCGGCGGCAAATCAAATGTGGATGCGCGCGTTGCGCGCCGACTCATGACTTCCGCCCGGGACAGAGGCCCGGGCCGCTGGCCCGGGCGGAGTTTTCTTGGCCGCGTGAAGCGCATCAATCATCTGACTTGGCGCGGCTGTTTGAGCGCAGTGAGCGAAGCGGGACGTAACGAGTTCCGCGACTGGGCCATGAAACTGAGCACCGCAAGGGAGCCGTAGCGCAGCGTGGGCCGCCACAGCGAAGCGCTCAAGCCTGCCCGAACCCGCCTTTGCCGCCGCAGCGCTCAACAGCCCGAACAGTCCAGCAAGACCTACCCTTTCTTCACACTTTTCTTCGGCCGCTCCCACCCAGCCAGTGTCGCCTGGCGCGCCCGCGCAACCGCCAACTGCCCCGCCGGCACGTTCTTCGATATCGTGCTACCACCCCCGATCGTGGCGCCATCGCCCAGCGTCACCGGTGCCACCAGCACGCAGTTGCTGCCCACATGCACGTCATTGCCGATGACCGTGCGGTGTTTGTGGGCGCCGTCGTAGTTGGCCGTGATGCTGCCGGCGCCAAAGTTGACGCGTTCACCCACCGTGGCGTCGCCCAGATAGGCCAGGTGGTTCGCCTTGGCACCCGCCGCGAGGGTTGAATTCTTGACTTCGACGAAGTTGCCGATGTGGACCTCAGCGCCGAGTTCTGCACCCGGCCGCAGCCGCGCAAAGGGGCCGACGAGCGCGCCTGGCCCAACCCGCGCGCCTTCGATGTGCGTGAAGGGGTGGACCACCGCGCCAGCGCCGATGTGCGCGTCGCGCACGATGCAGTTCGCACCGATGCGCGCACCGTCTTCGATGTGCACCGTGCC
>JAYSYB010000463.1:0-11896 GCA_043716775.1 Rubrivivax sp. | reverse complement strand
GCGCGAGCAGGTCGATGCCGGCGCGGCCGTCGGGCAGGGTGGCGTTGCGGATCAGCAGGTCGGCGGGCATGGGTTGGGCAGTCGGGGGGTGGCGGCGGTGTGGTGTGGTGTGGTGTGGTGTGGTGTGCCGTTCAGTCGACGGTGATGTTGTTGGTCTTGATCAGGTCGGCGAACTTGACGGTCTCGTCCTGGATGAACTTGCGAAAGCTTTCCGGCGTCATCGGCTTGGGTGTGAAGCCCTGCGCCACCAGCTTGGCCGCCACCGTGGGCGACTCTAGAACGGCAACGACCTCTTTGTTCAGCCAGGCAATGACCGGCGGCGGTGTCCCTGCGGGTGCCAGCAGTCCTAGCCATGTGGCGGCCTCGAACCCTGGAACGCCCGACTCGTCCAGCGTCGGCAAGTCCGGCCGCAGACGCGAGCGCGTGTTGCTCGTGACAGCCAGTGCCCTGGCCTGTCCGTTGGCGGCAAAGGCCAGCGCCGTGGCCATGTTGTCGAACTGCATGTCGATCTGGTTGCCGGCCAGGTCTGCCAGCGACTGGCTGCTTCCCTTGTACGGGACGTGCAGGGCACCCGCCCCAATGCGGTTGAGCATCATCAGCATGGTCAGGTGCTGCGACGTGCCGTTGCCGCTGGTGCCGTAGCTGACGGCATCGGGCCTGGCCTTGATCGCAGCGATCAATTCCTGCACGCTCTTGGCGCCCGACTTGTTGCCGGCCAGCAGCACCAGGGGCGTGCTGGCCAGCTGGCTGATGGGCGCGAAATCGCGGTCGACGTTGTAGGGCAGCTTCTTCATCAGCGTGGGGTTGACCGACAGCGCCGTCTGCGTGCCCAGCAGCAGCGTGAAGCCGTCCGGCCTGGCCCGCGCCACGGCTTCGGTGCCGATGCCGCCGCCAGCGCCCGCCTTGTTGTCCACCACCACGGCCGAGCCCCAGCGCTTGCCGAATTCGTCGGCCATGAGGCGGGCCACGATGTCCGTCGCGCCACCGGGCGCGAAGGGCACGACGATCACCACGCGCCCGCCCTGCGGGTAACCGCCAGTGCCCGCTGGCATGGCTGGCACCTGTGCGGCTGCAGGTCCGCCGACGGCAAGCAAGGCTGCACAGGCCAGCGTGGCGGCCGCCCTGCGCACGAAGCGATGGCGCATCGACGCGGTGCACGTGTGAAGGAACGAGAACGAGAACGGGAACGGGAACGAGAACGGGACCGAAGTGCAGTGGTTCATGGCAGGTCTTTCGTTGTCTGCTGCCGTCATTCGGCCTGGATGCCGGCGTCCTGGATGACCTTGCGCCATTTGACGATTTCCGCCTGTTGAAATGCACTGAAGGCTTCGCCCTGCCGGCCATCCGGCTCGACGCCCAGGTTGCGCAGCTTGTCCTGCACGGCGGGCATGGCGACGATGGCAGCGACTTCGCGGCCCAGGCGCTCGACGATGGGCTTGGGCGTCCCTGCGGGTGCGAACACCCCTTGCCAGGACTGCATCTCGAACTTTGGCACGCCAGCTTCGGCCAGTGTGGGCACACCGGGCAGGCTCGCCAGGCGCTGGCTGGATGTGACCCCCAGCACCTTCACGCGTTTGCCATCGATCATGGGGCGCGCGGCGGCCACCGTCTCGAACACCATGTCGATCTGGCCGCCGACCAAGTCCACCATGGCCTGCGAGCCGCCCTTGTAGGGAACCTGTCGCATGCGGGTTTGCGTGATGCTCTGGAACAGCTGGCCCGACAGGTGCTGCGACGTGCCTGCCCCTGCCGTGCCATAGGTCAGGCTGTCCGGCTTGGCCTTGAGTTCGGCGATCACATCGGCCACCGAATTGAAGCGGCTGTCGGCGCGCACCACCAGTGCATTGCTGACCATGCCCACCAGGGCCACGGGCGCGAAGTCCGTCACCGGCTCGTAGCCCAGGTTCTTGGTAAAAAATGGATTGACAGCATGCGTGGTGATGGTGCCGCCCATCACCGTGTAGCCGTCCGGTGCCGAGCGCGCGACGGCCTGCGTGCCCACGATGCCCGACACGCCTGGCCGGTTCTCGACCACCACGGGCTGGCCCAATCTCTCGCCCAGGTGCTGCGCGATCAGGCGCGCCACGCCGTCAGAGACGCCGCCGGGTGAGAAAGGCACCACGACCTTGACCGGCTTGGTGGGCCAGGCGGGTGTTTGCGCCTGGGCGCTGCAAAGAGATGCAGCGGTGAAGGCGGCCAGGGCCAGGCCCTTCAGCAGCGAGGGGCACAGTTGCCATGTCATGGAGCTCTCCTGAAAAGGTGGACAACACAGTGATTCATGCACTTGGCGGCACGTCTGGTTGGCCACGTCTGGTTGGCCACGTCAGGTACAACCGGCTGCAGGCATGTTGCCTGCGCCACCTGCGCGCAGCACCGCCAAGCGGCGTGCGATTTCGGCCTTGAGCCACAGCGCATCATTCCCAGGGACCACGAACTGCAGGCCCTGGGCCTGCATGGCGCATGCCATCTCCGCGCTGCTGCACCAGATGCCGGTCACCTTTGCAGCGGCGCGGCCGGCATGCTGGATGCGGCGGATGGCGTCGGCCAGCACCGGGTGGTCGTGGCTGGCGCCGGGGCCGAGACCGAGCGCGATCCCCAGGTCGCTGGGGCCGATGAAGAGGCCATCGATCTGCGGCACGGCGGCAATCGCTTCGACGTCGTCCAGCCCGGCTTGGGTTTCGATCATGGCCAGCGCCAGTATCTGGCTGTTGGCGTGTTGCGGGTAGTCGCTGCCGCCCACCAGCAGGCCGCGGGCCGGGCCGAAGGACCTGGTCCCCTCCACCCCGCCCATGGGGTAGCGGCAGGCGCGGCCGAAGGCCAGCGCCTCGGCGGCCGAATTCACGAGCGGGCAGATGATGCCGTAGGCACCGGCATCGAGCGCGCGGTTGATCTGGGCCAGGTTGTTTTCGCTGACGCGCACCATGGGCACGGCGGCCGTGTGAGCCAGTGCCTGCAGCATGGCCAGCATCTGCGAGTGGCCGGCCATGCCGTGCTGGCAGTCAATGACAACGGCGTCGAAGCCGCTGCTGCCAACCAGCTCGGCTGCGTAGGCGGAGTCGATGCTCATCCATCCGCTCACGGCGGTGGTCCCATTGCGAAAAATTTCGAGCAGGCGGTTGGCCTTCATGGCGTGCTTTCTTTGAGTGACGCGAGGATATGCATTGAAAGCGGGCTGCCGCCGTCAGTGCGACCCGCAGTGGCGCCCGTCAAGGGCGACGATCAGTGGCGACCTCAGCGGCGCCAAGTGTCACACTGTCATCGGGGGTGGCAGCAGGCTTTTGCGGGCCAGTCGGCCACCGGCGTCCAGGCTCAGGTCGGCCTGCGCTGCCGCAGCGTGCACGGCGGCCTCGAACAGCGGTGTCTTGCGGGCATCGCCTGCCACCACCAGCAAGGCGTGGGCGTCCTGCGCGCCGTGGTTGATGAACTGCCGCCAGCAGCCTGACGGCATGGACAGCGTGTCCCAGGCACCGAGTTCGGTGCGCACGGCGTCTGCGGCCAGATTGAAGGCCACCGCCAGCGGGCCGTCGGCGTGGACGAGGACCGCAGCCTCGGCAAGCTGGAACGGTGCGCTGCGCTGCCCCGCCGGCACCTTGATCCATTCCACCGAGAAGCCCTGCGGGTCGGTGACGGCCGGGCGGTGTTCGCGGTGCTGGCTGAGGCCCCAGCCGATGAAGGGCGCCAGCTGCCAGGCATGGCCGGGCATCGCGGTGTCGAGCGTGGCGGGGCGGAAGTCGCGCTGGCCCAGGCGCACGCAACGCTGCATCAGCGCTGCCGCTGACCAGCGGCGCAAGGCCGCGACCTCGTCTGCCGGCATCAAGGGCAACAGGCCGCCGGCCGGCGGCGGCGGGGCGCCGGCGGGCACTTCGATGAGCTGGTTGTTTCGCCCCAGGTACAGGCCGGTGTCACGCGCGCGGCGCAGCACCTCGGGCGCCCAGATGATGCCGCCGGTGTCGTCGCCACCCAGCACCGTCATCAGGAAGCCGTGCCGGCTGCCGCAGTTGGAAAAGCCACGGAACATCCAGGTCGGCATGCAGATGACATCGCCTTCTTCCAGCACGGCTTCGCCCTCGTCGCCGTTGGCGCCCCAGCGCAGCATGAAGCTGCCTTCGCAGGCAATGAAGACCTCGGCCGTGAAGTGCAGGTGCAGGCTGTTGGTGATGCCTGGCGCCATGCCGGCCGCGCCAATGTTGAAGCCGTGCGGCTCCCGCAGGTTGATGACCTGGGTCGCGTTTTGCGTGACGCCCGGGCCGACGATCGAGTAGTTCTCCTTGGGGTGCGACCCGGGCAGGCGGACGTCGATGAAGGCGTCGTCGCAGCTGACGTATTGGGCGCGGCGGATGTGGCGGCGTTGCAGTTCTTGCGGTGTCATGGCAGTTGACAAGTTAGCCCTTTACGGCGCCCTGGGTCAGGCCCGAGACGATCTGTTTCTGAAAGATGGCGACCAGGATGATCAGGGGAATGGTGATGCTGACCGCGCCGGCCACCCCTTGCATCAGCAAGGCGTCGCTTTCGGCGGTGATGGCGCCAGCAATCGCGGCTGGCATCGTCATCTTGTCGGCATTGGTCAGCGCCGAAGACAGCATGAAGTCGTTGTAGGCCAGCAGAAAGCTGAACAGGCCCGTCGTCACCAGGCCCGGCCACATCACCGGCATGATGACGCGGCGGAAGGCCTGCAGCCGCGTGCAGCCATCGACCATCGCGGCTTCGTCCAGTTCTTGCGGGATGCCGACGAAGAAGCTGCGCAGCATCCAGATCGTGAACGGTTGGTTGATCGCCACCAGCACAAACACCAGCGTGAACAGCGTGTTGCGGATGCCCAGGGCGTCGAACAGCGCATGGAAGCTCGGCAGCAGCGTGCTGTGCGGCAGCGCGCGGAAGATCAGCGCGATGATCAAGAGCCAGAAACCGAGCGCACCGCGGTAGCGCGACAGCGCATAACCGGCCAGGCAGCCCACGGTCAGCGAGATGCTGACGACACTGACCGTGACGATCAGGGTGTTGATGAAGTTGCGGTGGAATTCGCGGTCGATCCACAGGCCGCGGTAGTTTTCCAGCGTCAGCGGTGCCACCCACTTCAGCGGCGCGCTGAAGGCGTCGCCATAGCTGCGCAGCGAGATCACCGCCGTCCACAAAATCGGCAGCGCCGCCAGCAGCAACCAGGCGGCGAGGCCGGCGTACAGCAGCGCCTGGCCGGCGGCGGAGCGGCGCGAGGCGGACACGGACTAGACCCCGTGGCGCTGTTCGCGCCAGGTCTTGCGCAGCAGCGGAATCAGCAGGACCGCAATGCCGACGATCGTCAGCACCGCAGCGGCGCTGGCCTTGTACGGGTTGTCTTCCTGCAGCAGCACGTGGTAGGTCAGGTACTGCACGCTGGTGGTGAAGGCGCCTTGGGTCAGCACGACGACGGGCTCGAACACGCGGTAGGCGTCCATCACGTGGATCAGCGTCACAAACACCACCAGCGGCGCCAGGTGCGGCAGGGTGACATAACGCAGCTTCTGCCACGCGCTGGCGCCGTCAAGCGTGGCGGATTCCAGCGCGTCCTGCGGCACGCCCTGCAGCCCGGCGTAGAACACGATGAACGCGAAGGGCAGGGTGTGCCACACGCCGTACAGCACCACCAGCAATTGCGCCGACCAGGCCTGGCCCATCCAGAAGATTTCGACGCCCATGCCCGACAGCAGGTGCGGCACCAGGCCGTTGTCGCGAAACATCCATTTGATCGCCAACGCGCCGACCACGGGCGTGATGATGAAGGGCAGCAGGCTGGCCGCAATGAACAGACCTTTGAGCCGCTGCGAAACGCGGTTCATCGCCAGCGCCAGCGCCAGGCCGCCTGCCAGCACGAACGGGGTGGTGGCGGCGACGTACAGCAGCGTGAAGCGCAGCGCGCCGAAGAATTCGTTCTGGTCGTTGCCGCTGGCGCCACCCGGCGCATCCAGGCCCAGCACCTTGCGGTAATAGTCAGCGCCGACAAAGCTGCACACTTCAACCGGGCGGCCGGCAGCGTCCAGCCGCACGCGCTGCGTGGTGACCTCGGACGCGCCAAAGGGCCCCGTCTGCACCACAGTGGCCAGCCGCATGTCGAAGGCGCAGTTGCGCATGGACAGCCACGCCGTCATCACCATCGGCAGCGCCAGCAACAGCAGCATCATCGCCACCGAAGGCAGGCTGAAACCCAGAAAGCTGCGCAGTTTCATGGTGGTTGAACGTTGCTGAGCGTTGTGGTGGCTACGCTGTCGCGAAGCCTTTTTCGACGGCGCTCTTGCGGTACGCCGACGCGGCTGCATCGAGCGCGGACTGCACCGCACGTTGACCCGTCAGTGCTTCGGGCAGTACCTTGCCGATCTCGCCATGCGCCAGGCTCAGGAAGGGCTCGCCAGGCCATTCACGGGCGCCTGCGGCTTGCGCCAGCGCCACCGCGTTGCCGCCGCGGCCCGGGCGCCAGGCTGAGCGCACCCAGATGGCCAGGTCGTTGCCGGCCCGCACCGACTCGGCCGACAGCCCCTGCATCAGCGCGTGGAAAGCCGCTTCCTGACGCGCAGACGCCTGCGGACCGCCAACCCCGCCAACCCCGCGCATGGCGTTGCGCGGCATCACCATCGCGTCCCACCACAGGTGCGAGCTGCTGGGCCCGCCAGCCACCGCCGCCGGTGCGGCGGCAAACTGGAACTTGCCGACCACCTGGCTCGACGTGGGGTCGTCCATGCGTGCCGCGCTGCTGGCCCACAACACGCCCATCGCGGCCTTGCCCTGCTGAAACTGGTTGCCCACGTCTTCGCTGTTGCTGGCCAGCGCGTTGGGCGTCATGTGCGGCATCAGCGATTGCATCGCGGCCACGGCCTGCAAGCCCGCCGCGCCGTGGAATGCGGGCGCGGCGCTGCCCGGTTCAAACATGCGGCCGCCGCAACTGGCCAGCACGTTGATGAAGTCGTTGGCGACGTCAGACCCCTTGGCGTAGGCCTGCGCGATGGGAAACGACAGGCTCGGTTCGCGCGCCTTCAGCACCTTGGCGGCCTGCACCATGTCGGCATAGGTGGCCGGCACCTGCAGGCCGTGGCGGGCCAGCAGGTCAGCGCGGTAGTAGAGGCACTGGGTGTTCTGCATGAAGGCAACGGCCATCACTTCGCCGTCCACGCGAACCAGCATGCGCTCTTCCAGTTGCCAGCGCTGGCGGTGCTTGTCCACCAGTGCCGTCAGCGGTGCCAGCTGGCCGCGCGCGTACAGGCTGCTGAACACGCCCTTGGACACCATGGCACCGTCAAACGGCGAGCGGCCCGCCGAGGCGAATGCCTGCTCGGTTTCAATGCGCGCATTCGGGGTCAGCTTGAACTTGACCTTCAGCCCTGGCTGCGCGCAACCCTCAGTCTGGCGCGCGATGTGGGTGATGGCGCGGAAACTGTTGCCCACCAGGTTGATCTCACCGACCCCGGCCAGGCCTGCCAGGCCCGGGCAACCCTGCGCTGCAGCGCGGCTGGCCCATGCAGCCGACCCTGCCGCCGCAGCGGCCTTCACGAGCAGCCGCCGCTTCACGCAGCGGCCTCCGGCAAGCGCAAGCCGGTGTTGGCATCAAAGCGGTGGCAGCGCGCCGGCTCGGTGGCAAAGGCCAGCTGCTCGCCGACTTTGGCGCGGAAGTGCTTGCCCTCCTTGGCCGTGACCAGCTGCTCGCCCGACTTCAGCGTCACGTAGGTGCTGTCGCCGGTGAGCTCGACCGTGAACACCTCGCCGCAGAACAGCGCGCCGGGCGTGTCTGCCGGCATCACGCGCAGGTCTTCAGGACGCACGCCAAGGATCACGCCAACCACGTCGGCTTGCTTCAACAGGTTCATCGGCGGGCTGCCGATGAAGCCGGCTACAAACAGATTGGCCGGCCGGTCGTAGATGTCCTGCGGCGTGCCGATCTGCTGCACGCAGGCGCGGCTCATGACCACGACGCGGTCGGCCAGCGTCATGGCCTCGATCTGGTCGTGCGTGACGTAGATGGTTGTCGTGCCAAGCGTGTGGTGCAGGTGCTTGATGTGGGCGCGCATCGTCACGCGCAACTTGGCGTCCAGGTTGGACAGCGGCTCGTCCATCAGGAACACCGCCGGCTGACGCACGATGGCGCGCGCCAGCGCCACACGCTGGCGCTGGCCGCCGGACAGTTCTTTCGGCCGGCGCTGCATGTAGTCGGTGAGCTCGACCTGTTGCGCGGCCTTCAACACCATCGGGCCGATCTCGGCCGCCGGCAACCCACGGATCTTCAGCGGGAAGCCGATGTTCTCGGCCACCGTCATGTTCGGGTACAGGCCGTAGCTCTGGAACACCATCGCCACGTCGCGGTCCTTCGGCTCCAGCGTGTTGACGCAGCGGTCGCCGATCCAGACCTCGCCTTCGCTCGGGTCTTCAAGCCCCGCCACCATGCGCATCGTCGTCGTCTTGCCGCAGCCGCTGGGGCCCAGCAGCACCAGGAATTCACCGTCGGCGATGTCCAGCGTCATCGGCTCGACGGCGGTGCTGGCGCCCCAGCGTTTGGCGATGTTCTTGAGTTGGATCTGGGCCATGTCAGTGGCCCGACGCAGACAGCAGCTGCATCCACAGCGCGACTTCGTCAACCAGCACCCATTCGCGCAGGATGCGGCCGGAGCCGCTGCGCGTGTCGACTTCGGCGTGGCTGATGCCCAGAATTTCCACCGGCTTGCCAGTGGCCGCGCCGTAACGGCCGGCGCCGACATGCCGCCCCACCAGCCGCCAGCGCATCGCCACGCGCGGCGTGCGGCCGGGTTCGATGCTCTCTGCCAGGCTGTCGATGTGCAGCGCCGCACCGCTGAACGCCGCCGTCATGCCGAACCAGAAGGCCTCGAGCGCGGAGACGCCGATGGCGCTGTCGCCGCTGGGCAGGCGGGCGTCGATGGCGTCGTGAGCGGCGCTCTGCAACACCGCCAGGTCGCCCGCCCACAAGCGCCGGTAGGTGTCGGCCAGCAGCGCCGCCCCGGGTGTCGTGTGCATCGGGTCGTGCCAGCCATCCGGCGCCGGGGGCTGGTGCAGCGGCAGCGTCGGCACGCCACGGGTCTGCAACCATTTGGCTGCCAGTGCCTGCGGGGTGCTGCCGGTCTGGCGTGCGATGGCGCCCTGGTCGCGCACCAGCCATTCGTGCACGATGCGGTTGTCGCGGCACACGCAGTCGGCCACCGTGCGCACCACCAGTCGCTTGCCGGTCGGCGGGCCAAAAACGCCGGGGCCGCTGTGCGTCATGGGGGATGCGATGCGGTGCGACGACAGATAGCCGCCCGCGCCGCCGTTAGCGACGACGATGTCTTCGCACAGCAGGCGGCGGTCGGGGAATTGCGCCAAGGTTTCCAGCGTGCCGCGGATCACGGCATCGACGCCGACGATGGTGCCGCCCGGCGTGATCACCGCGCAGCCGTCGCTGTACCAATCGCGGATGCGCTCGACCTCACGCCCTTCCCAGATGCGGGCGGTGATGACGCGGATG
This sequence comes from Rubrivivax sp., assembly GCA_043716775.1. GTDB lineage: Bacteria > Pseudomonadota > Gammaproteobacteria > Burkholderiales > Burkholderiaceae_C > Rubrivivax. The sequence goes on along the minus strand of JAYSYB010000463.1, from coordinate 2,421 downwards.
TAGTGCTCCACATCCTTGAACTGCGGATCAAAGCCTTTCATGCGACGCCTTTGACGTTGGCAACCTGGCCGAGCTGCGCACGATGAGCCGTGCCGGAATGACAGCATGGTCGCGCGTCACCGCGTCGTCTTCAAGTTGTTGCAAGAGCATCCTCACGGTGGCGTCCACCATCTGGCCGACATGCTGCTCCACGCTTGTCAGGTGGTAGGCGCCCCAGTCGGCTTGCGGTGCGTTGTCGAAGCCGATCACCGACACGTCCTCCGGCACGCGCAGGCCCAGCGCACCGCGCAGCGTGTCCATGGCGGCAAAGGCCATGTGGTCGCTGGCGACGAACAGGGCGTCGGGCCGGTCGGTGCTGCGGCCCTGCGTGAACAGCTCCAGCGTGGCCTGCGCCGCACGCTCGAATTCGTAGTTGCCAACGCCGCGCGCGGCGATCCGCAGACCGCGCTCGGCCAGCCCGTCGGCAAGGCCGCGTTCACGGTCCTGGTTGGTCGATGAATCTTCAGCGCCCGCCAGATAGGCGATGCGCTGGTGACCACCATCGGCCAGGAAGTGCGCCACCGCGCGCCCGCCGCCGTGGTTGTCGCTGCTGACGGTGCTGATGCTGCCAGCGCGGCTGACGCGGTTGAACATCACCACCGGCACGCGCGCGTCAGCAATCTGCTGCGCCAGCGCCGACGACAGGTGGGTCGAGGCCATCACGATGCCGTCCACCTGGTAGCGCATCAGCTCAACCAGCAAATCGTCGGCATCCTCGCTGTCGGTGATGAACAGCAGCACGTGGTAATCGTGGCTCTGCAGGCGCTTGGACAGCTGCTCGATCACCACCGGGTAGAACTGGTTCTGCAGGTTCGACACCACCACCGCGATCATTCGCGACAGCCGCGTTGACAGCGTGCGTGCGGTGGCGTTCGGCCGGTAGCCCAGCTTGGCGGCCGCCTCCGTCACTTTGGCGCGCGTCTTGTCGGACACGCTGGCGCCGGGGGTGAAGGTGCGACTGACGGCGGACTGCGAGACGTCAGCCAGCCGGGCGACGTCGATCGAGGTGACGGTGTACTTGCTCAAGATTGTGTCGGTTGGGTGGCTGCAATCATGCCGCCGTCCAGCCCCCGTCCACCATGAGGGCCGAGCCGGTGACCAGCGACGACGCGTCACCGGCCAGAAAAAGCACCGCACCCATCACGTCTTCGACACGACCGACACGGCCGAGCGCGATCTTGCCCAGCACCTGTTCGCGGAACGCCGGTGCGGCCAGCCAGTCGTGCGTCATCGGCGTGTCGATGAAGGTCGGGCAGACGGTGTTGACGCGGATGCGGTGCGGCCCGAGCTCAAGCGCCATGGCCTTGGTCAGGCCTTCGAGCGCATGCTTGGTGGCGCAATAGGCGCTGCGCCCGACGCCGCCGACGTGGCCCATCTGCGACGACATCTGCACGATCGAGCCGGGTAGGCCGGCCGCCTTGAGGCCGCGTGCAACTTCGCGCGCCACAAAAAAAGCGGCCCGCAGGTTCAGCCGGTAGAGTGCGTCAAGGTCGTCCTCGCTGACCTCGTCCATGGGCTTGGGGCGGTTGGTGCCAGCGTTGTTGACGAGCACCTGGAATGGGCCATGCGCAGCCACCGCACGCACCACGGCGGCGGTGTCGGTGACGTCGAGAACGACGGCGTGTGCACGGTCGCCGCGCGCGCGCAGTGCGGCCGCTGCAGCTTCGACCTCGGCGCCGCTGCGCGCCGCGAGCCAGACTTCGGCACCCGCCTCGGCCAGCGCCGCAGCGCAGGCCAGCCCGAGCCCGCGGCCGGCGCCAGTGACGAACGCGCGGCGGCCGTCGAGCCGAAAGCTGGGCGTGAGCGGCAACGTCATGTGGACAGGCGTTTCAAGTTTCCGCCGCCACCGGCTCGTACCACGGCAGGTCGGGCCGGTTGCCGTAGCGCCGCACGCGGATGTTGGCCTGCTCGCCGTGGCCGGCAAAGTTTTCCATGTGGCACAGGCGCGAGCAGATGGCGCCGATCTCGGCGCTGGCGGCGTCGCTGGTGACGCGCTGGTAGGTGCAGGTCTTCAGGAACTTGCCCACCCACAGACCACCGGTGTAGCGCGCATTCTTGTTGGTGGGCAGCGTGTGGTTGGTGCCGATCACCTTGTCGCCGAAGCTGACGTTGGTGCGCGGGCCCAGGAACAGCGCGCCGTAGTTCGTCATGCGCGCCAGGAACCAGTCCGGGTCCTTCGTCATGACCTGCACGTGTTCGCTGGCGATGCGGTCGGCCTCGGCCAGCATCTCTTCATCGCTGTCGCAGACGATGACCTCGCCGTGCTGGCCCCAAGCCTGCCGTGCAATGCCGGCGGTGGGCAGGATGCCCAATTGGCGTTCTACCTCGGCCATCGTGTCGCGCGCCAGACGCTCGCTGGTGGTCAGCAGCACGGCGGGCGAG
>JAYSYB010000462.1:0-11898 GCA_043716775.1 Rubrivivax sp. | reverse complement strand
ACGCTATCCAGGTACCAGCCCAGCAGCTTCTTCACCAGCTCGAAAGCAATCGCCACGAAGAAACCACCCGCCCAGGCGTGGCGCCAGCGCACTGCCGTGTTGGGTACGTAGTGGAAGAGGCCCGCTGCGGCTGTCGCCAGCAACATGAACTGGATCAGTTCCAACACCAGCGCCACCCCGCCGGGCAGCGCCGACACCCAGCCGCGTGAGGCCGACACCGCCAGCGATGTGAGCGTCAGGCTCATGCCCAGCGCCAAGGGCCCCAGCGTCAGCACCGCCCAATACACAAGCAGACGCTGGCCCAGCGGCCGCGCCTGCCGCACACGCCAGATGGCATTGAGCGTGCGGTCAATCGTCATCACCAGCGCCAGCGCCGTCACCACCAGCAGCACCAGGCCCAGTGTGCCCATGCCGCGCGCCTTGCCGGCAAACTGCGTCAGCGCGCGCAGCACGGGTTTGGCAATGCCGTCGGGCACCAGGTTCTGCAGGAAGTATTTCTCCAGCGCCACTTCAAAACCGGCAAAGAGCGGAAAGGCGGTAAACACCGCCAGCATCACCGTAACCAGGGGCACCAGCGCGATCAACGTCGTGAAGGTCAGGCTGCCGGCAGTAAGGCCCAGGCGGTCGTCGCGGAAGCGTTCGCGCAGTGTGCGCAGCGTGTCGAACCAGGGCCAGGCGCGCAGGGTATGGGGCAGGTCCTTCAGCATCAGGCGCGCGCGGTCGGTGGGGCTCAAGATGTTGTCGATCATGCTGGCTATGATGCAGCATGACCTTGAGCACCGAGCCAGACGCTGACGCCACACCGAACGAACCCGACGCCGTGGTGCGCCGCGCACGCACCGCGGCGCTGGCGGGGTTGATCGGCCTCATCGCTCTGGGTCTGGCCTGGGAGCTGTGGCTGGCGCCCACTGGCAGCGGCACGCTGGCCATCAAGGTGCTGCCGCTGGTCTTGTGCGGGGTGGGGCTGTGGCGCCACCGCATGGTGACCTTCCGCTGGCTCAGCCTTCTGCTGTGGCTGTACGTGCTGGAAGGGCTGGTGCGGGGCACGACGGAACGCGGCCTGTCGCAAGCCCTGGCATTGGCTGAGGTTGTGCTCTGTGTGTGGTTGTTTTCCGCCTGCACGCTGTACATCCGCTGGCGTCTGCGCAACGGCCAGCGCAACGGTCAGCGCGACGACCAGCAAGACCGCACGCAGCCAGCCGCATGACGCTGCTGGACGAATTGCGTGCCACGGTTGGCGCGCACAACGTGCTGACCGACGGCGACCTCTCGGCGTGGGAACAAGACTGGCGCCGCCGCTGGCGCGGCAAGGCACTGGCTGTCGTGCGGCCCGGCAGTACCGACGAGGTGGCAGCCGTCGTTCGGCTGTGCGTGGCGCAGCGCGTCAGCATCGTGCCGCAAGGTGGCAACACCGGCCTGGTCGGCGGTGGTGTGCCGGATGCGTCCGGCACGCAGGTGCTGCTGAGCTTGCGGCGGCTGAACCGCGTGCGCAGCATCGACGCCGCCAACCTCACGCTGACGGCTGAGGCCGGCTGTGTGCTGCAGGCGGTCCAGGCCGCGGCCACTGAACAAGGCCTGCTGTTGCCGCTGAGCCTGGCGGCAGAAGGCAGTTGCACGCTGGGCGGCAACCTGGCCACCAATGCGGGCGGCACGCAGGTACTGCGCTGGGGCAACACGCGCGACCTCTGCCTGGGGCTTGAACTGGTGACTGCGTCCGGCGATATCTGGCATGGCCTGAGCGGCCTGCGCAAGGACAACACCGGTTACGACCTGCGCGACCTCTTCATCGGCAGCGAAGGCACGCTCGGCATCATCACCGCCGCCACCATGAAGCTGGCACCGCTGCCTGCGGCTACCACCACCGCGCTGGCTGCCTGCCACACGCTGGCCGACTGCGTGGCGCTCTTGAGTTTGGCGCGCACGCGCCTGGGCTCGGGCCTGACCGGCTTTGAAGTCATGGGTCGCTACGCGCTGGACCTGGTGGCGCGACACTTTCCGACCTTGCCGCAACCGCTGCCCACCGCGCCGTGGACGGTGCTGCTGGAGCAGAGCGACGTGGAGGGTGTTGCGCAGGCGCGCACTCGTTTTGAGGCTCTATTGAGCGCGGCGCTCGAAGCCGGTACCGTGCAAGACGCCGTGGTGGCCGAGAGCCTGGCGCAGAGCCGCGCGCTGTGGCTCATGCGCGAATCAATCCCGCTGGCGCAGGCCGAAGAGGGCGTCAACATCAAGCACGACATCTCGCTGCCAGTGTCGTCCATTCCAGAATTCGTGGCGCGCACCGACGCCGCTCTTCGTGCGCGTTATGCCGGCGTGCAGCTGGTCAACTTCGGCCACCTGGGTGACGGCAACCTGCACTACAACGTGCAGGCGCCAGCCGGTGGGGATGACGATAGTGACGGCAAGCGCTTCCTGGCCGAGGAAGAGCACGCGGTGAACACCATCGTCTTCGATGCGGTGGCCGAATACGGCGGTTCTTTTTCGGCCGAGCACGGCATCGGCTTGCTCAAGCGCGACGAACTGGCTCTGCGCAAGTCACCGGTGGCGCTGCAACTGATGCGCAGCATCAAGACCGCGCTGGACCCGTTGCACCTGATGAACCCCGGACGGGTGCTCTAACGACGCAGTGTCAGTGCCTCACTGCACCGGCCCTTTGAGCGCGGCCGGCATCGGGATCGACACGGTCTCGATGCCCTCTTCGCGCAGCGCAGCGCGCTCTTCGGCTGTGGCTTGGCCACGGATGCCACGGGCTGTTTCTTCGCCGTAGTGGATGCGGCGCGCTTCTTCAGCAAAACGCTCGCCCACATCTTCGGTGCGGGCCACCAGTTCACGCACGGTCTTCAGCCACGCGGCCTGCAGGTCGGCGACCTGGGGCTTGGCCACCGGTTCGCTGGCGCCGGACAGGTTAAGGCGCGGCGCCGACGGCAGGCGGCTGATGAGCTTGTCGTTGCACAGCGGGCATTCAATCTGACCGCTGCCGTTCTGCGCCATGTAGTCGTCGTCAGAGGCAAACCAGCCTTCAAAGCCGTGGCCGTTGGCGCAACGCAGGTTCAGGACTTTCATGGATTGGAGATCATAGGGCCGAGCCAAACGGCGCGTTGCGCCAGGTGCACGTTTTGCGACCTGTTTGCATCTGTTGCAGCCAGCGCAGGCCGATGATCGTCTTCACATCGGGCAAGTCGCCGCTGGCTTCCAGCACTTCCAGGTCACTGAGGTTCATCGACAGGGCTTCCACAAATTCACCGGCATCGGGCCGCGCCGGGCCGGCCTGCAGGCCGCGCGCAAACCAGAGCCAAATGCTCTCAGACGAGTACGCGGCAGCGTTGTGGATCTCGCCCGCGTAGGCCCACTCCCGCGCGACGAAGCCCGTCTCTTCCTGCAGTTCTCGTTGGGCGCAAACCAACTGGTCTTCACCGGCCTCTAGCTTGCCAGCAGGCCATTCCAGCAGGATCTTGGCCAGCGGATAGCGGTACTGGCGCACCAGCACCACCCGGCCGTCATCCAGGACTGGAATCACTGCCACTGCGCCCGGATGCTGCACAAATTCGCGCGTCGCAGCACTGCCGTCGGGCAGCAGCACGTCGTCGCGCCGCACTTCCAGGAAACCGCCCGACAGCAGCGTCACGCCACCGGTGCGGCGTTCGGTCAAATGCGCGTCCCTCTCAGCGGCTGCACCTTCGCGCATGCGGCTTCAGCTTGCCAAGGCCTTGACGATGGCGTCGCGGCACATCGCCATCAGGCCGCCCGAAAAGGGGCCGAACAGCAGCACGGCCACGCCGTTCAAGGCCAGCAGCAGCGTGACACCTTGGGTGCGGTCGGTCAGCGCGCTGTCGACGGGTTCGTCGAACCACATCACCTTGACGACTCGCAGATAGTAGAAGGCGCCCACCAGCGAGAACAGCACGGCCGCGACGGCCAGCACGATGTACAGCGTGACGTTGGTGCTGACGAGAGCCTGGATGATCGCGAGCTTGGCAAAGAAGCCCACCATCGGCGGCAGCCCTGCCAGCGAGAACATGAAGACCGTCATCACGCCGGCCACCCACGGGCTGCGGCGTGACAGGCCGGCCAGGTCGTCGATCTCTTCGCTCTCGAAGCCCTGGCGCGACAGGAACATGATCAGGCCGAAGGTACCGAGCGTGGTCAACACATAGGCGACAAGATAGAACATCGCCGAGCTGTAGGCATTGCCCGCCGACAGCGTGTTGCCGCTGACCACACCCGCCGACAGGCCCAGCACGATGAAGCCCATCTGCGCGATGGAACTGTAGGCCAGCATGCGCTTCAAGTTGCTTTGCGCAATGGCCGCGATGTTGCCCACCGCCAATGACGCCACCGCCAGCACGATGAACATCTGCTGCCAGTCCACCGCCAGGCCCAGCAGGCCTTCCACCAGCAGGCGGATCGTGATGGCAAAGGCCGCAAACTTGGGCGCTGCGCCAATCAGCAGCGTCACGGCCGTTGGCGCGCCCTGGTACACATCGGGCACCCACATGTGAAAGGGTGCGGCGCCCAACTTGAAGGCCAGGCCGGCGACGATGAAGACGACGCCGAAGACCAGCACGTCCTTGTTGATGCGGCCGCTGGCGATGGTCTCGAAGACCTTGGGGATTTCAAGCGAGCCGGTGGCGCCGTACATCATGCTCAGGCCGTAGAGCAGGAAGCCGCTGGCCAACGCGCCCAGCACAAAGTACTTCATCGCCGCTTCGGTGGCCACTGCGTGGTCGCGGCGCATGGCGCACAGCGCGTACAGCGACAGGCTCATCAGTTCAAGCCCCAGGTACACCACCAGAAAATGATTGGCAGAGCACATGACGGAAATACCCAGCAGCACAAAGAGCGTGAGCATGTAGAACTCGCCCTTGAGCATGTCGCGCGCGCCCAGTGTGGGGCGCGCGTAGCCCAGTGCGACCATGGTTGACAGCGCTGCAAACACCGCCAGCAGGCGGCCCATCGGGTCCACCACCACCATGCCGTTCATGCCGTAGGCGGTGGTGCCGGCGTTGTAGTCCGCCAGGTGCAGCAGCGCGAAGATGGCGACGCTGAACTGCGTCAGCCAGAAGGTGAGCTTGCGTTCTGCGTCAGTGCTGAACAGGTCGGCCAGCAGCACCACGCAGGCCATCACCAGGAGCCACAGCTCCGGGTGGATGACGGGCCAGTTCATGGGGGTCATGTTGATTTCTCTTGAGCGGACGGCGTCAACTTGGTGGTCAAGCGGGGATCTTCGACACCGCCACGTGGCGCAGGAATTCGGTGACCGACACGTCCATGATGTCGGTGAAGGGCTTCGGGTACAGGCCCATCCACAACACGGCGGCGGCCAACAGCGCGAGCATCAGGAATTCGCGACCGTTGATGTCCTGCAACGCCTTGACGTGGTCGTTGGCGACGTCGCCGAAGTACACCCGCTTGACCATCCACAGCGTGTAGGCGGCGCCGAAGATCAGCGTCGTGGACGCCAGCGCGCCGATCCAGAAGTTGAATTGGACGGCGCCCAGGATCACCATCCATTCACCCACGAAACCCGCCGTGCCCGGTAGCCCGCAATTGGCCATGGCAAAGAACACCGCGAAGGCCGCAAACTTCGGCATGGTGTTGGCCACGCCCCCATAGCTGGCGATTTCGCGCGAATGCATGCGGTCGTACAGCACGCCGATGCACAGGAACATCGCGCCTGAGACAAAACCGTGGCTCACCATCTGCACGATGGCGCCTGCCACGCCCAGCGGATTGAAGATGAAGAAGCCCAGCGTCACGAAGCCCATGTGCGCCACGGAGCTGTAGGCCACCAACTTCTTCATGTCCTGCTGCACGAGGGCCACGAGGCCGACGTACAGCACCGCCACCAGGCTCAGCGTAATGATGAGCCAGCTGTATTCATGCGCCGCATCGGGTGCGATGGGCATGGAGAAGCGCAGGAAGCCATAGGCGCCCAGCTTCAGCATGATGGCCGCCAGAACCACCGAACCACCCGTGGGCGCTTCCACGTGCGCGTCGGGCAGCCACGTGTGCACCGGCCACATCGGCACCTTGACAGAGAAGGCGGCGAAGAACGCGAAGAACAACAACGTCTGCGTGCTCAGTGGCAGCGGCAGCTTGTGCCAGGTGAGGATGTCAAAACTGCCACCACTCTTGAAGTACAGGTAGACCAGCGCCACCAGCATCAAGAGCGAACCCAGCAGCGTGTAGAGAAAAAACTTGAAGGCCGCGTAGACGCGGTTCGGCCCGCCCCAGACGCCGATGATGATGTACATCGGAATCAGCGTGGCTTCGAAGAAAACGTAGAACAGCAGGCCGTCGAGCGCGCAGAACACGCCGATCATCAGGCCGCTGAGAATCAGGAAGGCGCCCATGTACTGCGCCACGCGGTCTTCGATCACTTGCCAGGCAGCGATGACGACGATGATGGTGATGAATGCGGTGAGCGGCACGAACCACACCGACAGGCCGTCCAGCCCCAGGTGGTAGTGCATGTTGAAACGCTGGATCCAGGGCAGCTTCTCGACAAACTGCATCGCCGCAGTGCCGGTGTCAAAACCCGTCAGCAACGGAATCGTCACGACGAAGGACGCCACCGCACCGACCAGCGCCAGCGCGCGCACCGTGCCCGCGTTGTCGTCGCGGCCCAGCGCCAGCAGCAAGGTGCCAAACGCCACCGGCAGCCAGATCGCGATGCTCAGGAGACCCATTCTTCTTCTCTCTTCTTCTGCTCGGGTGGGTCAGCGGACCAGGTTCATCAGATACGGCCCGACGACCGTGGGCCACAGGCGCCAGGTCAGCAAGCCAAAGATGCCCAGCAGCATGACCAGCGCATAGGTGTACAGGCGCCCGGTCTGCATCTGGCGCATGACGCCGGCCAGGCCGCCCATCAGCCGCGCAGAGCCATTGATGGTGCCGTCGATGACCGCCTGGTCGCCGCCTTTCCACAGTCCCGTGCCCAGCATGCGCGCGCCCTTGGCCAGCACGTGTTCGTTGAACCAGTCGAGGTAGTACTTGTTCTCAAGCACACGCACGACGGGGCTGAAGGTGCGGGCGATCTGCGCGGGAATGGCCGGCTGCTTGAGATAGAACCACCAGGCCGTGACGACACCGGCCAGCGCCAGCCAGAACGGCAGCGTCACCAGGCCGTGTAGCGCCATCGCGGCGGCGCCGTGAAAGCCTTGAGCCAGTTCTTTCATGGCCGGGTGGCGCGCTGCGTCGACGACGATCGAGTCCTTAAAAAAATCGCCATGCAGCATGGGCTGGATCGTCATGAAGCCGATCACCACCGAGGGAATAGCCAGCAGCACCAGCGGTGCGGTCACGACCCAGGGCGATTCGTGCGGGGTGTGGGCGTGGCTGTCGTGCCCCTCATCTTGGGCGTCACCGTGGTCGCCATGCGCGTGGTCGCCTTCAGGCGGGAAGGGTTTGTGATTGAAGCGCTCTTTGCCGTGGAACACCAGGAAGTACATGCGGAAGGAATAGAAGGCGGTGACGAACACACCCGCCGTCACCGCAAAGACCGCGAAGCCAGCACCCGGCAAATTCGACGCATGCACCGCTTCGATGATGCTGTCCTTGCTGTAGAAACCCGCGAACAACGGCGTACCGATGAGCGCCAGGGAGCCCAGCAGCGCCGTGATCCAGGTCAGCGGCATGTGCTTGCGCAGGCCGCCCATGTTGCGGATGTCCTGGTCGTGGTGCATGCCGATGATCACGCTGCCCGCGGCCAGGAACAGCAGGGCCTTGAAGAAGGCGTGCGTCATCAGGTGGAACACCGCCACCGAGTACGCCGACGCGCCCAGCGCCACCGTCATGTAGCCCAGTTGGCTCAGCGTGGAGTAGGCGACAACACGCTTGATGTCGTTCTGGATGATGCCCAGGAACCCCATGAAGAGCGCGGTGATGGCGCCAATGACCATCACGAAGCTAAGCGCCGCGTCACTCAACTCAAACAGAGGCGACATGCGCGCCACCATGAAAATGCCGGCCGTCACCATCGTGGCGGCGTGGATCAGCGCGGAAATGGGCGTTGGGCCTTCCATCGAGTCGGGCAGCCAGACGTGCAGCGGAAACTGCGCGCTCTTGCCCATGGCACCGATGAAAAGGCAGATGCAGGCGACGGTGACGAGCATCCAGTCCGTGCCAGGAAAGGTGAGCTTGGCAAGTTCAGGCGCCTTGGCAAAAGCCTCGCCGTAGTTCAGCGTGCCGGCAAAAGCCACGATGAGGCCGATGCCCAGGATAAAACCGAAGTCACCGACGCGGTTGACCAGAAAGGCCTTCATGTTGGCGAAGATGGCGGTCGGCTTCTTGAACCAGAAACCGATCAACAGGTAGCTCACCAGGCCTACCGCTTCCCAACCGAAAAAGAGCTGCAGGAAGTTGTTGCTCATCACCAGCATCAGCATGCTGAAGGTGAAGAGCGAGATGTACGAGAAGAAGCGCTGGTAGCCGGGGTCGCCTTCCATGTAGCCGATGGTGTAGATGTGCACCATCAGCGAAACGAAAGTCACCACCACCATCATCATGGCGGTGAGCCCGTCCACCAGGAAGCCGACTTCCATGACGAGCTTGCCGAGCACCATCCATTCATACACTGTGGCATTGAAGCGCGCACCGGCCGCCACCTGGCTGAGCACCATGACCGAGCCGATGAAGGCGACGAGCACGCCGAGGATGGTGACGGTGTGCGCGCCGCGTTGGCCGATGGCCTTGCCAGCCAGGCCAGCGATCAGTGCGCCGGCCAGGGGCGCCAGGGCCACGGTGAGCAGCAGGCTCTGGGAGATGGAGGTTGCCATGTGCCTGCTCAGCCTTTGAGGTCGTCGAGCTCTTCGACATTGATCGACGCCCGGTTGCGGAACAGCACCACCAGGATCGCCAGGCCGATGGCCGATTCAGCCGCTGCCACCGTAAGGATGAAGAACACGAAAACCTGGCCCGCCATGCGGTCGGCTTCCAGCGGCAGGTAATGCGAGAAGGCGATGAAGTTGAGGTTGACGGCCAGCAGCATGAGCTCGATGGCCATCAGCAGCACGATCAGGTTGCGGCGGTTCAGGAAGATGCCGATCACCGACAGCGCGAACAGGATGCCGCCCAGCGACAGGTAATGGCCAAGCGTGATGGGGTCCAGATTCATGGGGCGCCCCCTTCTCTGGGCGAGGACGGTGGCGCGGGCGTTGCAGCAGACGGCGGCAGCGACGGCAGTTCCACCGTCGGCGCCATCTTCACCAGCCGGACACGATCCGCCTTCTTGGCGCGCACCTGTTCAGACGCGTCCATGTGCTTGCTGTCCTTGCGCGCGCGCAGCGTGAGCGTGATGGCGGCGATGATGGCCACCAGCAGCAGCACGGCGGCCAGTTGCAGCGGATAGAGGTACTGCGTGTACACCTCGATCCCAAGCAGCTTGGTGTTGCCGATTTCGATGCTCTTGGCCGTGGGCACCGGCGCCTGCACGGCGAAGCCGCGCATCAGCACCAGCGCCATTTCCAGCGCAATCAGCGCGCCGACAAATCCGGCCATCGGCAAGTGCTTGTAGAACCCATCCCGGAAGCTGTCGGTGTTGATGTCCAACATCATCACGACGAAGAGGAACAGCACCATTACTGCGCCCACGTACACCAGCACGAGCGTGATGGCCAGGAATTCGGCGCGCAGCAACATCCACAAACAGCTGGCGCTGAAGAAGGCCAGCACCAGAAAGAGTGCCGCATGCACCGTGCTGCGCGCGGTGATGACGCGGAACGCGGCCAGCAGCAGGACAGCCGAGAAGACGTAGAAAAGTGCAGTGATCGGGTTCATGTTGTCGGCGCGCCTCCTCAACTGTGCGCGGCAGCCCTAGGCCTTCAGCGATAGGGCGCGTCTGCCACGCGGTTGGCGGCGATTTCTTTTTCGTAGCGGTCGCCCACGGCCAGCAGCATGTCCTTGGTGAAGTAAAGGTCGCCGCGCTTTTCGCCGTGGTATTCGAAGTGGTGCGTTTCGACGATGCTGTCCACGGGGCAGCTCTCTTCGCAGAAGCCGCAGAAGATGCACTTGGTAAGGTCGATGTCGTAGCGCGTGGTGCGGCGGCTGCCGTCGGCGCGCACATCGGATTCGATCGTGATGGCCATCGCCGGGCACACCGCTTCGCAGAGCTTGCAGGCGATGCAGCGCTCTTCGCCGTTTTCATAGCGGCGCAGCGCGTGCAGGCCGCGGAAGCGCGGGCTCTGCGGCGTTCTTTCCTCCGGAAACTGCACCGTGATGTTCTTGGCCAGGAAGTGCTTGCCGGTGATGCGCATGCCCTTCAGCAGCTCTGTCAGAAACAGGCTGGTGAAGACTTCGCGAACAGCAGTCAACGTGCTCATGGGGTCATTTCCAGAGGTTCAGGGGCGACTGGATCCACAGGCCCACCACCACCAGCCAGATGAGCGTGATGGGGATGAAGACCTTCCAGCCCAGACGCATGATCTGGTCATAGCGGAAGCGGGGGAAGGTGGCGCGCACCCAGAGGAACATCGTGACCACGACGAAGACCTTGGCGATGAGCCAGAACCAGCCGTCAGGCAGGAAGCCAAAGGGGCTGAGCCAACCGCCCAGGAACAACAGCGTCGTCAGCATGCTGACGAGGAGCATGTTGGCGTACTCGGCCAGAAAGAACATAGCGAAGCTCATGCCCGAGTACTCGATCATGTGGCCGGCGACGATTTCGCTTTCGCCTTCCACCACGTCGAAGGGGTGTCGGTTGGTTTCTGCCAAGCCCGAGATGAAGAAGACGACGAAGATCGGCAGCAGCGGCAGCCAGTTCCAGCTGAAGATCGACAAGCCCATACTGGCGAAAATGCCGCGGCCCTGGCTCATAACGATGTCGGTCATGTTCATGCTGGCCGACACCATCAGCACCACCACCAGGCAGAAGCCCATGGCGATCTCATAACTGACCATCTGTGCGGATGCCCGCAGCGCGCCCAGGAAGGCGTACTTCGAATTGCTGGCCCAGCCGGCGATGATGACGCCGTAGACCTCCATCGACGTGATGGCCATGAGGAACAGGAGGCCCGCGTTGACGTCAGCCAGCACCACGTCCGGGCCAAAGGGAATGACCGCCCACGCCGCCAGCGCCGGCATGATCGTCATCACCGGGCCCAGGAAGAAAAGGCCCTTGTGCGCTGCGGTGGGGCGGATGATTTCCTTGAATATCAGCTTGACCGCGTCGGCGATCGGCGTCAGCAGGCCGTAGGGGCCGACGCGGTTCGGGCCCGGGCGAATCTGCGTCCAGCCGATGGCCTTGCGTTCCCACAGCGTGAGGTAGGCGACGCAGCCCAGCAGCGGCAGCACGACAGCCACGATCTTGATCAGGCTCCAGAACACCAGCCAAGATGCCGGGTAGCTTTGCGGGAAGGCGCTGACCCAGTCGATCATGGCGCCACCTTCTCGACGGTCAACGTGCCAAACATCGCGCCGAGCGATGCGGTGCTGAGGTGGCCGGCGGACACACGCACGGTATTGGGTGCAAGCGTGCTGTCCTCGCGTGCGGCCAGTACCGCCGCGCCTTCGCCTTGCGTGACGCGCACCTTGGCGCCGGCCGGCAAACCCAGCTGCGACCACAGTGCCGGTGGCAAACCCACCAGCGGCGCGCGCGCGTCGGCGGTCAGTTGCAGTGAATGGGCACGGCGCACGGTGGCATCGGACGCATAAATCGGCACATCAGAAATACGCTGCAGACCCGTGGCCGCCGGCCTCACGACAAAGGGCGTGTTGCCGCTGTTGTCCAGCCGCTGTGGCAGCGCATCGACGTTGCCCAGAGCCTGCGCCCGCACGTGTTCCACGGTCTCTTGATCAAAACCGGGCAGGCCCAGCAGGTTGCCAAGAACGCGAATAACTTTCCACCCTGGTCGCGCATCGCCCAGCGGCTTGACGGCACCGTGAAAGGTCTGCAGCAGGCCTTCT
>JAYSYB010000461.1:0-3965 GCA_043716775.1 Rubrivivax sp. | reverse complement strand
GGCGGTGCTGGCGACGGTGGTGCCGATGAATTCGCGGCGGTTCAGAAGGGTTGTCATGACACGCTCCTCACCACATGCACGATGTCCAGACCGGCAGTCTTGATCTCGCCCGCCGCCTGCTTGATGGCCGCGCGCACCCGGTTGTAGGTGCCGCACCGGCAGATGTTGGTGATGGCAGTGTCGATGTCGGCGTCGGTCGGGCGCGGCTTGTTCTTCAGCAGCGCGGCGGCGGCCATCAGCATGCCGCTCTGGCAGTAGCCGCACTGCGGCACGTCGTTGTCGACCCACGCCTTCTGCAGCGCGTGCGCGCCCTGCGGGTGCAGGCCTTCGATGGTGGTGATCTTCTGGCCGGCCTGCACGGCGGACACCGGCAACACGCAACTGCGCACCGGCGCGCCGTCCAGGTGCACGGTGCAAGACCCGCACTGCGCCACGCCGCAGCCGTACTTGGTGCCGGTAAGGCCGAGCTGTTCACGCAGCACCCACAAGAGCGGGGTGTCGGCTTCGGCGTTGTGCTCGCGCACCTGGCCGTTGACGTTGAGTCTTGCCACGCGTCTGTCTCCTGGTTGTTGCGGCTGCGGATGATGCTGCAGTCGCCGAAGCCCTGATGCCGCTCGGGAATCGATCGCCCGGGCTGCGCCAAATTCACGCCCCGCCGGTCGTTGTGCGGGGGTGAGCCCTGGCAGGCGGTATTCTTGCGTTCACATGCAAGTGGCCTGCACTGTAGCGATGTTGGCCGTTCGCTCCCTTCGCTGTGCTGCCCCAAGACATGAACGCCTTGCGCCCCTGCCAATTCGCGACGACCTGCTGTGCCCCCCTGCTATGGATGCTGTTGGCTGCGGCCCCCGCGGTCCACGCACAACCGCATGCCGCCGACACCAGCGTCGATGCGCTGGTGCAGGCGCTCATCGGTGGGCCCGTGACGCGTGCATTCCGGCGCACGCAGCTGCCCGAAGCCGGCTCCAACCTCTGCGGCGGCCAGGACGGCGGCGCGGCGGTTTCGGGTGCGGGTGCCGTTTCGGGTGCGGGTGGCAGGCCCAGCGCGTCCAACACGCGCAACCTGGAAGTGGTGCCCTACGCCGGCGACACCACACCGGGCGTGAACTTGAGCGTGCAGTTCGCCACGGCGTCCGACAAGCTCACCGCAGCCGACCGCGCGCTGCTGGACCGCCTGGCTGCAGCCCTGCAAAAACCAGAACTGGCGCAAGACCGCTTTGCCGTCGCCGGCCACACCGACACCGCGGGCGACGCCCGCATCAACCTGGAATTGTCCTGCGCGCGTGCGCTGGCGGTGCGCCGCCACCTGGCCACCCGGGGCGTGGCCGAACAGCGCCTGTCGGCTTACGGCTTTGGCAGCACGCGCCTCGTGGCGGTGAGCGAACCCACGGCCGGCGCCAACCGCCGCGTTGAAGTCAGAAAGGCCCCTGAATGACGAAGGACCCCACCCCGACACGAGCGCGGCGGCTGGTGGCCACGGCCATCGCTGGCGCTGTCGCTGCGGTCTGCCTGGCCTTTGAAGCCCAGGCCGCGCGGCTGGCCATGGTGGTGGGTAACGACAACTACGCCAACGTCACCAAGCTGCGCAACGCGCGCAACGACGCGCAGTCGCTGGCGCGTGAACTGGAAGCGGCTGGCTTCACGGTGACACGTGTGCTGGACGCCACGCGCGACGGCCTGAATGACCAGTTGGACGGCTTCCTGCGCCGCATCGACAAGGGCGATGAAGTCGTCTTCTTCTTTTCTGGGCACGGCTCGCAGCCACCGCAGATGGGCCCCTTCCTGCTGCCGGTGGACATCCGCGTCACCGGCGAACGCGCCATCTCCCGCGACGGCCTTTCGCTGGAGCGGCTGGTGGATGACCTGAACCAGCGCGCGCGCTTCTCACTCGTCATCGTTGATGCTTGCCGCGACGACCCTTTTCGCGAAACCAGCGTGGGCCGCTCGCTGCCGCCGGGCTCGGCGCTGAGCCGCATCGAGCCACCCAAGGGCACCATGATCATCATGGCTGCCAGCAAGGGCCAGCAGGCGCTGGACCGGCTCAACAACGCCGACCCAGTGCCCAACGGCCTGTTCACGCGTGAACTCATCAAGCAGATGCGCCAGAAGGGCCTGTCGGCCAGCGACATGCTCAAGCGCGTCCGCACCAGCGTCGAATCTTCGGCCGCCGCCGTCAACCACCCGCAGCGCCCTTCGCTGGTGGACGAATCGTCCAGCGAGTTCTACTTCTACCCGGGGACGGCTTCCGCCAGCCCGGCCCCGGCGCCCGTGCAGCAGTTTGTGCCACCGCCTGCGCCGGTCTTCACGCCACCGGTCTACACACCGCCAGCACCGTCCCCCGCACCCGCTCCGCGCCCGCCGGCACCTTCGCCTGCACCCTCATCAACGCCGGCTGCGGGCCTGTCGGACCCGCAGCGTGAATTCGACGCCTGGGAAGCAGCGTCCCGCGTCGGCACACGCAGCGCACTTGAAAGCTTCGTGTCGCAGTACCCGCAGGGCCGCTACACGCCGCAAGCCCGCACCAAGATTTCGGGCATGGCTGCGGCGCCCGCCCCGGCGCCCGCACCGACACCCGCACCCAGGCCGGCCGCTGCCAACAACCCGCAAGCCGAATTTGAACTCTGGGACCGCGCTGAGACCAGCAAGCGCAGGGGTGACTACGAGGCCTACATCGCCGCCTACCCGAACGGCCGCTACATCGACCTGGCGCGCGCGGCGCTGAAGAAGCTTTGATTTCCTGGACCTATCTTGCAGAACACATCCACCAGAAAGCCCACGATGAACACAGCCTCCCTTCTGGCTCCCTTCGGACGCAGTTCCGCACGCAGTTCCGCACACCGTACTGCACGCAATACCGCAAGCATTTCGGCACGCGCTTTCGCACTCTCCGCCGCACTTTGCGCAACGCTGGCCCTCGGCGCCGGCAGCGCGTCCGCGCAGACGTACACCAAGGCGCAGTTGCAGGAGACCTATTCCGCCCACCTTGCCACCGAAGGCTTTCGCCCCGAGATCACCCAAAGCGGCAATGTGCGTTTCCGCCGAGAAGGCCGGTCTTATGTGATCTTTGTCGAAGAGAACGACCCCACCTACTTCCGCCTGGTGCTGGCCTTCTCGGCCGAAGACAAGAGCCCGCAGGCTCGCATCCGCCGGCTTGAAGGCATCAACACGGCCAGCGCCGAGGTCAAGGTGGTCAAGGCCTTCCTCGACAGCGACGGCGACCCCACCTTCAGTTCCGAGATGTTCCTGATCGTGCCAGGCGACTTCAAGACCACGCTGTCGCGGCTGCTGCGCGCTACCGACAATGCGTACGAGAAGTACCTGAAGAAAGTTGCCGAGACCAAGTGATGAAGCTCGGCCGGGCTGTGGCCGCTGCAGCCCTGGCTTCGGTGCTGCTGGGCACGCCGCCCCTCGCAGCGGCTACCGACAGCCTGTGCCGCCAGGGCGCCATTTCAGCCGAGCCCGTGGCCACCGCCGTGGCAGGCTGCGCTGAAGCCGTCTGCACCGCGGTGGGCGAAGACACCCTCTGCACCTGCAAGGTCGGCGAGAGCTGGCGCTTTGAACGCCGCCGCGGCACGCAGACGCTGCAGCGCTGGCCCACCGAGGTCTCGCCGATGACCGGCCCGGGGGCATTCAGCGTCACATCCACCGACATCGACGGCGACGGCACGCCGGAATGGCTGGTGGCCCGCTGGATGGGCAGCAGCAACGGCCTGGGCGTCACGACCCACAACGTCTGTGTCGTCTGGCCGCGGCTCGGCGACCGCGCGCCTCTGTGCCGCGACGTGCAGGAATGGGGCGCGCTGACGGTGCTGGTGCAGGAAGAAGGCCGCCGCGGCTGCAGCCTGATGGACAGCGAATGGCGTCCGGGCCGCGACCCCGGCAATGCGCCGGGACGCCGCGCCGGCACCTACGCCGTCGGCCATCTGCTGCGGCTGCAGCAGGGGCGCTGGCAGCCGGTGCCGCGCGCG
>JAYSYB010000047.1:0-22708 GCA_043716775.1 Rubrivivax sp. | reverse complement strand
GTCACTGCCCGCGCTGGTGGAACGCGGCCTGTCGGCGCAACTGGCCACGCAAAGCCTGCTCACGGGCCAGCTCTATGTGGACCTGGACCTGCGCCCGGGCGGCAAGGTCGCGCAGCGCAATGCGGCTGGGCTGGTGGTCATTCCGACCACGTTGACGCGCTTTCAAAGCCTGCAGGACCAGCTGGACAAGGTGGACCTGGCGCGCATGTCAGCCGACCTGTCGGCCACGCTGACGGCGGCACGCGGACTCATCAGCGGGCCCGAAGTGCAGCAGACGCTGGCAGAACTGGCGCGCGCATCGGCGTCGCTGGCGGGCATGGCGGCCACGCTGGACAAACGCGCGCCCCTGCTGGCCAACGCCGCGCAGGGCACCTTGCTGCAGGCGGGCCAGGCGTCGCTGAGCGTGCGCAAGGCGGCAGACCGTGTCACCGTGTCGGCAGACCGCATCGGCAGCGCCGCAGGCCGTGCCGAGGAACTGCTGACACCGGGGTCGCCCGTGCTGGCCGGCGTGCAGCAGGCGGCCGAAGAACTGGGCCGCACGGCGACCGCACTGCGCGCCGCGACCAGCGAAGAGTCCCCTAACCTGCAAGGTGTGCAGCGCGCAATGGCCGATGTGTCGCGCGCGGCCCGTGCCGTGCGCGAACTGGCCGACACGCTGGAACAGCAGCCGCAGTCGCTCATCCGCGGCAAGAACCCTTGAAACGAAAGCCCGCCGTGACCCCAAGATTCCTTGCCTTGACAGGCTTCATTTTCACGACGTTGCTGGCCGGATGCGCCAGCAACAACGCATCGCCGCCGGCGCTTTACCAGTTGCGCAGCGAAGCGCCCGCGGCAGTCGTGCCGCCCGCCTCCAACCAGGTGCTCCAACTGCAGTCAGTGACGTTGCCCGAAGTGCTGGATCGCGACGCCCTGGTGGTGTCGCAAGGCCAGGCCGGTGTGCAGGCGCTGCCGGGCCACCGCTGGGCCGAGCCCTTGCGAGACGCCGTGCCGCGCCTGCTGCGGCAAGACTTGGCGCTGCTGCTTGGCGACACCCGCGTGTGGGCCGCAGCCGTGCCCGCAGGCGTGGTGGTGACGCGCCAGGTGCGCGTGGACGTGCTGGTGCTGCAGACCGCAGCCGACCGCAACGCGGTCCAGTTGCAGGCGCGGTGGACGCTGTCAGACCCACTGGGCCGCACGCCACCGCGGGTGCAGGTTACGCAGCTCAGCGTGCCCACCGCGGGCAGCACGCCCGACGCCTGGGTGGCCGCGCACCGCGTTGCGTTGTGGCAGTTGGCCGAGCAGGTGGCCAAGGCCGTTCAGTAGTCCTTCAGCCGCCGGCGGGCCTATGCGGGCTGGATCAAGGCCGCCCCGCTGCTGCGGTTGCGCCCCTGTGACTTGGCGCTGTAAAGCTGGGCATCGGCCTGGCGCACCAGCTCAGCGGCAGTGCTGCCGGCCACGACCAGGCCGGTGCAAACGCCCAGGCTCACGGTGACGTGGGCTGCCACGTCGGACCTGGCGTGTTCGATGGCCAGTGCCTGCACCTGGTGGCCCAGCTGGCGCGCCAAGGCCAGCGCGCCTTCGGGTGGCGTGTCCGGCAGCAGACAGACAAATTCTTCGCCGCCATAACGCGCCACTTGGTCGGCGGGGCGTTTGAGGCCGGCGCGCAAGCAGGCCGCCACGCGGCGCAGGCAGTCGTCACCGGCCTGGTGGCCATAGTGGTCGTTGAAGCGCTTGAAGCGGTCGACGTCGATCATCACCGCGCTCAGCGCCGCGCCGCTGCGCGCCGCGCGCGCCCATTCGCTGGCCAGCCGTTCTTCAAAGAAGCGGCGGTTGTGCACACCGGTCAGGCCGTCGAGGTACACCCAGTTGCGCAGCGAGTCGGATTGCGCTTTCAGCGTCAGGTGTGTCTTGACGCGGGCGCGCACGATGTTGGTGTTGATGGGCTTGCTGATGAAGTCCACCGCACCCACTTCCAGGCCGAGCGTTTCTGCCGCTTCGTCGTTGTGGGCGGTGACGAAGATGACCGGGATGTCGCGCAGCGCTTCGTCAGCCTTCATGCGGCGGCAGACTTCATGGCCGTCCATGCCCGGCATCACCACGTCCAGCAGCACCAGGTCGGGCTGCTTGGTGGCACACAGCGCCAGAGCCTGCGCGCCGCTGGTGGCCATCAGCACCTGGTGGTCGGCCGCGAAGGCCTGGTAGAGAGCCTGGATGTTGATGGGCTGGTCGTCCACCACCAAGAGAACGGGTCGCGGGGGAGTGCTCACTTTTCGCGCTCGACTTCCTTGTCTGTTTTGCTCTCTGTTTTGCTCTCTGTCTCACACCCTTGCAGCAGTGCCTTGCCAAGGACCAGCGCGCGTTTGAAGTCCAGCGCGGAGACGGCGTCATCCAGTTCGCGAAGCGCCGAACCCGAAGTGCCGATGCCCCATTGCTGCTGCAGCGTAGCCATGACTTCGGTGGCGCCCATGTCAGAATTTTCCAGCAGCCGGATCAGTTCTCGCATCGACGCCGCGGCGGCGCCCGAGCTTACTGCGTCGCCAGACTCCGCGGTGCTCGGGCGCTCTGGGTCGGCAAGCAGCGCGGTGTGGATGGCGGACTGCAGCGTGGTCAGCGGCGCAATGGTGTCGTCGATGGCCCTTGCAATATCCACCGCTACGCGCTGCCGTTCAGCCGCCGCCGGCCGCGCGGACATCACCCTCTCTGCCTGGCCCGCCGCGTCGGCCAGTGCAGGCACGCCCAGTGTCGCCGCCAGGCCCTTGAGGGTGTGCAGAAGGCGCGCGGCCGATTCGGTGTCCTGCGACTCCAGGCACTGGTTCAGCACGCCCTGCATGTCAGCCAGGTCGCTCACAAAGTTGCGCAGCAAGCGTTCATATACCGGCAGCTTGCCGCCCAGGCGCTGCAAGGCGCTGTCCAGCTTCACGCCGGCAGCCGCTGCTGCTGCAGCCACAGCCTGGGGCAGGTCCATCTTCGCCGGCGCCATGGTCGGTGGCGACGCGCTGCTGCCCAGACCCGCCATGCGGCGGAGCACTTGCACCAGGTGGTCCAGATCGAAGGGTTTGCCGACATGGTCGTTCATGCCGGCGGCCAGGCAGGCTTCGCGGTCGGAAGCCATCGCGTTGGCGGTCATGGCAACGATCGGCAGGCTGGTCTTCTGCAAGTCCTGGCGGATGCGCGCAGTGGCGGTGAAGCCGTCCATCACCGGCATCTGCAGGTCCATCAGCACCACGTCGAATGGCGGGTCGGCGGCGGCCACGGCTTCGACGGCGATCTGGCCGTTGCCGGCAATCTGCACGTCGGCGCCTTCGTCTTCCAGCAGTTCACGCGCCACCTGCTGGTTGTTGAGGTTGTCCTCCACCACCAGCAGCCGCATGCCGGCCAGGCGCGCGCCAGCGGGTTGCGCGCCGCGCGCGGAAGGGTGCGGCAGGTCGTGGCTGCGGCGTGCGTCCACCACAGCGTCCAGCAGCATCGACGCGGTCACGGGCTTGACGAGGAAGCCGTCCAGCAGCTGCTGGTCCGTGCTGCTGCGCTGCTCCAGCATTTCGCGGCCGTGCGCGGTGACCATCACCACCACCGACGCGTCGCCGGCGAGGCGGCCTTCGCGGATCTGGCGCGTGGTGGCCCAGCCGTCCAGACCCGGCATTTGCCAGTCGACAAAGACGGCGTCGTAACGTTCGCCACGGGTTAATTGGTCTTGCAGCAGCGACAGCGCCGCTTCGCCGCTGTCGGCGGCGTCCACCGCCCAGCCCAGTGACTGCGCCATGCGCCGCAGCACATCGCGCGCAGTGGGGTTGTCGTCCACCACCAGCGCCCGCAGGGGCGGCGCGGGCTGCAAGGGCTGCACGGGCTGTCGGAGCTTCATGAGCTGCAGCGACTGCAGCCGGCTCAGACCGTCTGCCGCCTGCTCTTCACCGTCGGCTGCCGCCACCGGCAGCTGCAGCGTGAAGTGGAAGATGCTGCCCTGGCCCAGCGCGCTGTCCAGCCGCAGTTCACCGCCCATCAGCGCCACCAGCCGCTGGCTGATGGCGACGCCGAGGCCGGTGCCGCCAAAGCGCCGCGTGGTGCTGGCTTCTGCTTGCGTGAAGCCGCTGAAGATGCGGGCCTGGTTCTCGGGCGCGATGCCGATGCCGGTGTCGCGCACGGCCATGCGCAGCGTGACGCTGCCGGCGCCTTGCTCCAACACTCTCACCGACACCACCACCTCGCCGCGTTCGGTGAACTTGATGGCGTTGCCCGACAGGTTGATCAGCACCTGTTGCAAGCGCATGGCGTCGCCCACCAGGCGGCGCGGCAGCGCGGGGTCGATGTCGAACAGCACCTCCACAGGCTTGGTGCCGACGTTGGCGGAAACGATGACCGACAGGTCGCGCATTAGCTGGTCGATGCGGAAGGGGTTCGGGTCCAGCAGCATCTTGCCGGCTTCGACCTTCGAGAAATCCAGGATGTCGTTCAGCAAGCCCAGCAGCGAACGCGCCGCGCCTTCTGTTTTGCCGGCGTAGTCGGTCTGGCGCGCCGACATGTCGGTCTTCTTCAACAGCGCCAGCATGCCAAGAATGGCGTTCATCGGCGTGCGAATCTCGTGGCTCATGTTGGCCAGAAACTGGCTCTTGGCCCTGCTGGCCTGTTCGGCCTGTACCTTGGCCGCCAGCAGGGCCTGGCGCTGCTGGCGCTGTTCGGTCACGTCGGCGTAGGCGATGACGACACCCAGCGCGTCGTGCTTCACCGGCATGGCGCTGACCGACAGCCAGATCGCACTTTCAGGCGTCACCACCTGCATCAGTGAATCGGTGATGGCCACGCCGAGCTGCAGCGCGCGCACGCTCGGGAACTCTTCGGTTGGCATGGTGGTGCCGTCTTCGCGCAGCACGGTCCAGTCGTTGGCGTCGGTGCTGCGCCGCACATGTTCTTCCTTGCTGATGCCCAGCAGCCGCTCGGACGCCGGGTTGCAGTCAATGATGCGGCCCTGCGGGTCGGTGACGGTCAGGCCCATCGGCAGGATGTCGTAGATGGCTTGAAGCCGCGCCAACGACCGGCTGGCTCCTTGCGACGCCTCTTCGGCTTTTTGCGAAGCCTGCTCGGCCGCGTGCGAAGCCTGCTCGGCCTTGTGCGTGGCTTGCACGAGTTCACTGATGTCAACGCGAAAGCCCACTGTGTGGCCGTCGGCCATGCGCCGCTCCACGATGCGCAGCGTGCGGCCGTCAGCCAGCCGCTGCGTCAGGCGTGAATGCGGCTGGCGGTGCAGCGCCACGCGTTCGGCCACCCAGTCGTCAACGCTGCGCATGTTGTCGGCGTACTGCCCGTGTTCGGCGGCGTAGCGCACGATCTCTTCGAAGCTGTTGCCAGGCTCCATCATGACGGCTGACTCGGGGTAGATGTCGCGGTGGCGCTGGTTGCACATCACGAGCCGGTCGTCGGGCCCATAGAGCACGAACGCGTCGTCCAGCGCTTCCACCGCGCCGCGCAGCAGTTCGGCGCTGCGGCGTGCTTCGTCTTCGGCCAGGCGGCGGGCGGTGACGTCCTGGAACGCACCTACCAGGCGCACGGCCACGCCGTCCACGCGCTTGGGCTCGCCCACCGTGCGCACCCAGCGGTGGTGGCCCAGGGCGGTGACGATGGGCATTTCAATGTCAAAGGCCTGGCCGGTGAGCACGCCTTGTTGCACGACGTCGGTAATTCTCTGCTGCGCGGCGGGCTGGAAGAAGTCCAACACTTCGGCAAGGCTCGGGTGGTGGCCGACGGGGACTTCGTACAAGTGGCAGGTTTCGTCAGACCAGTCGAAGCGCTGCGTCTCCAGGTCCAGCTCCCAGCCGCCCACGCCGCCGATGCGGCCGGTCTGCGACAAAAATTCCTGGCTGTCGCGCAATGCCGCTTCGGCCTGCTTGCGGGCGCTGATGTCGATGTGCGTGCCGGCCATCCAGCGCGGCTTGCCGTCGGCCGTACGGCTGAAGAGTTTGCCGCGGCTCAGCACCCAGACCCAGTGCCCGTCTTTGTGGCGCAGCCGCATTTCGCTTTCATAGGTGCCGCTCAGGCCGGCGAAGTGGCGGTCCAGCAGCAGGCAAGTGCGTTGAAAGTCGTCCGGGTGCACCAGGCGGCGCCAGGCCTCGGGGCCGGAATGGTCCAGCTGTGCCAGGGTCCAGCCGACGATCTCCGCCCAGCGTTCGTTGTAGATCGATTGGCCGGTTTCGACGTTCCATTCCCAGGTGCCGGCGTGCGTGCCGTCGATGACGTTTTGCAGGCTCAGTCGCTCGCGCCGCAATTCGCGTTCAGCGTTCTTGCGGTCGGTTATGTCCAGCTGGATCGCCATGAAGCCCACCAGCACGCCCGCGTCGTCATGCAGGGGCTGGATGTCCAGCGACATCCAATACAGCTGCCCGGCCTTGCTGCGGTTTAGGATTTCGCCGGTGAAACCGCGCTTCGCGTCCAGTGCTGCGCGCATTTTCAGCACGGTGCCCGAGTGGGTGGCCTTGTCCTGCAGCAAGGTGCCCGGTGACTGCCCCAGCGCTTCGGCCGCGCTGTAGCCGGTGATGCGCTCAAAGCCTTCGTTGACCCAGGTGATGCGGCGCTGCATGTCGGTGATGACGACCGCGTTGGCACTGCGCTGTGCCACCAGCGCCAGGCGGCACAGGTCGGCCGTCATGTCCTTGGCCATGCGTTCGGCGCGCACGCGGCCGGTGGCCTGCTGGCGCAGCAAGCCTGCCAGCAACAGGCTGGCACCCAGCGTGCCAGCCAGGAACAGCCAGGACGTGTAGCTCTGGTGCCCGGCGTCGAAGGAGGCGCTGCTGGTAGCGCGCAGCGTGACCTTGCGTCCGGGCAAGTCGAGCACCCGGGTGGTGGCGTGTTGGGGCTCGTGCGGCTGGGTGGGTGTGGCGTCGGCGGTGGCAGGGCCGGCGGCGGAGTCAAACATTGCGCTGCCGCTGGTGTTGCCGATGGAGTCGTCGAAGAGTTCCACCCGCAGCTGGCCTGAGCGCACATCGCTCAGCTGGGCCAACAGGTCGTTGACCAGGATGGACGCATACAGCACGCCGCGCAGCAGCGGTGCCCCGGTGTCCGCTGGTGGCTTGGTGTCTTCAAACAGCGGCAGGTAGATCAACACCGCCCCGACTCTGCCCTGGCCTTGCGACAGTGAGACCACGCCCGTCACGGTGGGCTGGCCGCTGGCCACCGCCTGCATCAGGCCTTGCCGGCGCACGGCTTCCGAGGCCAGGTCCAGGCCGACGCCGGCTGCGTTGAGTGCGACCGGTTCGACGAACCGGATGACGAAGTGTTCGGGCTGGGTGGTGTCGCCCAACTGGCGCATCGCAAAGCCCGGCGCACCATCGGCGCGTTCGCGGGCAAGGAAGGCTGGCAGGTCTGAAGGCGTCACCTTTTCGACATAACCGAAGCCGCGCACCCCAGGGAATTCAACGGGCAGGTTGAGTGAGTTGACGTACTGCCGGAAGGCGCTGCGGCTGACAGTGTCCCGGCCCATGAAGAGGCCCTTCGCGCCGCGCAGGCCATACAGCGGCAGCCCGAACTGGCGGGTGACTTCTCCAGCGGCGCGTTCCAGCTTGCGCTGGAAGGCGGCCTGCGTATCGGCCTGGGCGCGATCGTGCAGCCAACTGCTTCCGGCCAAGCCGGCACAGAGGCCCGCCAACACCACCAGGGCGGGCAAGAGGAGCAGGCGATTTAAAGAGAACATGGGTTCGGCGCAGCAAAGCAACTGGGACACCGCAATATCAAATCACGGGCGTGCCAGGCCCATGCCTTGGAGAAGGACGGTGATTGCAAGGCAGTTGCTGCGCAGTCGGCGTTTCAGGCTGCCGACGCGCAGGCAGCGGTCAGGCAACTTCCAGGCAACTTCCAGGCAACTTTCAGGCGCCGTGCAGCGCCGCCAGTCGTTCGCCAGCCGCCAGTGTCTCGCGGTACCCGGCCTGGATGGAGCGTTCGCGGTATTCGCGCGAGATGCTGGCGTAGTAGCCGATGTCCGGGTGCAGCAGCACGTCGGCCGCTGCTGCATCGGGCTGCGTCAGCGCGCGTTTGCGCAGGTCACCGGCGCGCCAGTGTTCGGTGCCGGCAGGCGCGCGGCTTTCGTGGGCCGACGCGTCCACCGCCAGCACGCGCGTGGCGCCCAAGGCGCGCGCCAGTCGCACTGGCAGGGGCTGGCGAAGGTCGGCGTCGGCATAGCGCAGCCCGCGGATACGCACGGGCGTGAACTGGCCTTCTATGGCCGCTGCAGCCTGCACCGCCAGGCCCGCATCACCGCGGCTGAAAGGCAGCACCGCGCCGTCCGCCAGACGCTGGGCGACGCAGACGGCCATGATGGGCAAGGCCTGCAGCAGCGGCCGCAGTCCCTTGGCCTGCAGCCGATCACGCACGAGGTCGGCAACGGCACCGCCGCTCAGGTTTTCACGGCTACTGATGGCCACGCGGGCCAGCCGCGCGGGCTGCAGGTCCAGCGCCAGGCTTTCCAGTTCCGGCCCGCGCAGGCCTGCAGCGCGCAGCACGCCCACGAGCGCACCGACCGACGCGCCGACGATCAGGTCAGGCAGCAGCCCCAGCTCGTCCAACGCCTTGACCACGCCCACATGCACGAAGCCACGCGGCCCGCCCGAGCTGAACACCCAGGCCACCCGCGGCGTGCGCGGCAACGGTGCGACACTGGGGGCGTCGGCACCGCGGTGGTCTTCGTCCGGGTCCAACGCGCAGCCCGCCAACGCAGCCGCACTGAGCAACGCGGCGCGGCGCGAAAGCTGTGGCGCAAACTGTGGCCAGGGTTGTGGCGGGAGTTGTGGCGGGCGTTGTGGCAAAACTGCTGCTTCGCTCAAGGACATCCGGGGCTGCGTCACTGAAAGGGTATGCATGAATTGGTGGTGGATTCTGCTGCGCTCTGCACTGTTGTTCGTGACGGCCGTCCTGGCGGGCTGCGGCACGCCCTATGCCACCGTGCCCGACGTGGCGGGCAGGCCCGTGATGCTGTTGGGCCACGACCCGGTGGCCTACTTCAGCCAAGGCAGACCACAACGCGGCAGCGCCAACTTTGTGGTCAGCCTGCCCGAACGCAGCTACTACTTTGCCAGCGCTGAAAACAAGGCCGCTTTCGAGGCCGAACCGACGCGCTATGAACCGCAGTACGGTGGCTTCTGCAGCAGCGGCGCGGCCTTTGCCATCAAGCTCGGCAGTGACCCTAGCGCCTGGCAGATTCTGGATGGCCGGCTCTTCATGTTTGGGGACGTGGTGGGCCAGACATCGTGGGAAGTGGACCCGGCCTGGAACGTGGCGCATGGCGACCGGCTGTGGCCCGGCATCGCCAACAAAGGCTGGCGCGGGCAGTCGCTGTCGGCGTACATCCACAAGGTGCCGCACTACCAGACAGGGCCGCAGATCCGTGCGCTGTGGGAGGCGAAGAATCCGGGCAAAGCGTGGCCGTCCTTCAACCCTGGCGGCATGGTGCGGAACCTATTCCTCAAACCACCGGGCTGGCGTGCCGCCGAAGGGTTCGGGCAGCCGGCGCTGGGCTACCCCTGACAGCCATTCGGCTTGTGGCCTTCAGCCCTTTCTGGCGGCCGCATCCTTGACCATCTTGTCCAGCTCTTCGCCGTTCTTGTAGTGCGGCACGCGGAAGACAAGCCGCTTGCTGCGCTGCCAGATGCTGTTGTTGCCTTGCACTTCTTCGACCCAGTATTTGTCAGCCAGGCGCGTGTTGCCGGGCACGTCCAGCAGGAAAGCGGCCTTCGAGCCGGCGCCACCAAAGATGTAGAGCTTGCCGTTGGTCATGGTCCAGGCGTCGGCGTCGCCGCCCCAGGGGATGCCATAGACGATGCCGTTGGCGCAGTAGCCACCGTATTGCGGCAGGTACCGGGCCGGGCTGGCGTCGAAGAGCGCCTTGTGCGCGGCGCTTGCAAAGCGGAAGCTCACACCCTGGTGCAAGCTGCTGAACTGCGGGCTGCCGAGGGTGTGTTTGCCGTCGGTGAAGTAGGCCACCACGTCGTGGCCCTTGAGCATGACGCGTTCGTCGGCGCCGTCGGCCACGGCATTGACGGGCTTGAGCGCCGACGACGGGTTCTGCGCCACCAGGGCCGAACAGCCGCCCAGCGTAATGCCCAGTACGGCAGCGGCCAACCATGCCGCCCTCAGGTGGTTGGGTTTTGTTTTCATGAGGAAACTCCGGTCTTGGACAGTTGTGTGGTGGGCCAGGGGGCCTGGGCACCGGTGAAGGGCGGGTTGGCGAGCGGGTCGACGCACTTGTCCGCGCACTTGCCCACGTACTTGTCTGCGCTCTTGTCAACGCGTTGATCCAAATACGGCGCCGTCCAGCCCAGCAACTGGCTGGCCTGCAGCGTGCGCTCGCGCAGATCGGCTTCGTCGCGGCCGCCCAGGTGGACGATGCCGTGGCGGTAGCTGCCCAGCCACTTGAAGTCACGCGCCACGGCGTGGCTCGTCTTGGGGTAGCAAAAAAGCAGCGCGTCGGGGAAGCGCTGCATCACGGCGGCTTGTTGCGCGCGGCTGGGCATGGGCACCGTGGCGGCGGCGTTGAAGCTGCGGAAGACCTGGCTCGCAGCCGCGCCTGCCGAGGGCGCGCTGCGCGGCAACGCGGCCGGGTCCTGGCCCAGCGCCAGTGCGAGCGACATGGCGTGCGCGTCACGGCCCTGCACACGGCGGTAGAGGTCGGCAAATTGCGACGCCAGGCGGGGGTTGAATTCGATCACGGCCAGGCGGCCACTGGCCGGATCGTGGAAGAACTCCATGTTGAAGAAGCCGTGCGTGTAGCCAATGGCGCCCAAGAACTTCTGCGCCACAAGCAGCGCCTGTGTCTGCACGGCGGGCACCAGCCGGCTGGGGTGTTCCCAGCGCATGAAGGCCTGCGTGCCGGGGTACATGATGGCGTCCACCACACCCAGCGCGTGGGCCTGGCCCTTGAAGACCCAGCCGTCCAGGTTGTACTGCGCAGTGGACAGCGGCAAGGGCTCTTCCAGCATCATGCGATGCGCTGTGCCGGCTTGCGGCATGCGCGCCTGCATCACCCGTTCAAACGGTTCTACCAGGCGCCGGATGACCCACAGTTCCCGGTGGCCGAAGCGCGTGTGCGCTTGCAGTTCCGCATGGTTGCGGACCTCGCGCGCCAGCACCGAAAACGCGGCCTTCACGGGCTTGACGAAGGCCGGGTAGGCCAGGCCAGCGGGGATGTCGTCGCCGTAGCGCACGTCCAGCGGGGCGAAGGCGACTGTGTTGTCGGGCGCCACTTGCTGCAGCACCTGGCGCGCATGCAGCTTGTGCTGCGCGGCCAGCACCGATTCCGGTGTAGCGCCCGGCAGGCCCAGTTCTTCGGCCACCAACGCGGCGGCCAGGGCGCCGAACTGTTCGTGGTGCGACACCACGGCCGACCAGCCCAGCCGCCGTCCCTTGGCAGCCTGGCGGCGCGCAAAACGCTGCAGATCGAAGTGGATCAGGTGGGCGTTGCTGGGGAAGGTGAAGAGGTCGAAGCCGGCGTGGTCAAAATGCGCGCGGTCGCTCAGCGCGGCAAAGCCGTCCGCGTCCCAGTCGTAGCCGAAGAGCAGGCCGACGCGCGGCAATGCGCCCGACGTTGACATCAGCGGCAACCCTTCCACGACCGCCAAGCCAGGCGCACGCCCCACGGCAGCAGCGCCAGCAAGGCCAGGGCCGCCAGCAGGCCCGGGTTCAGCACGTCCTGCCAGCTCTGAGCGCGGGCCAGTGTGGTGCCGGCATAGACATAGGCTGCACTGCCGGCCAGCATGCCGGCGACGCTGACGCTGAAGAACTGCCGCGTCGGCATCGCCGACAGGCCCATCAGCGGGTTGATCAGTGCATAGGGGATGACCGGGGCCACGCGCAGCGTGAAGAGGTAGAAGGCGCCGTCGCGCGCCAGCCCGGCTTCGACCCGCGCCAGCCGGTGGCCCCAGCGCCGGCGCACACTGTCACGCCAGAGGTGCCGCGCGGCCAGGAACGACAGCGTGGCGCCGACGCTGGACGCCAGCACCACCAGCAGCGTGCCCGGCAGCCAGCCCATGCACAGGCCCGCCGCCAACGCCAGCACGCTGCAGCCGGGCAGGGCCAGCGCGGACATCAGCGTGAACAGCATGAACAAGCCGGCACCGAAGGCGATGGGTTGGTCGGCCTGCAGGCTGCGCAACTCGCCTTGGCGCGTTTGCAGCCACGCGGCGTCAAGCCCGGCGATGCCGCTCCATGCCCACCACAGCCCCACCAAGGCCGCTGCGGCCAACAGCCACCGCAACCGGGGGCGGGGGGTGGGAAAGGTATGCGCAAGGCGCGCTTCGGGCGCTTCGGGGGGCATCATGGGCACGTCAACTTCAACACGTCGATTGGGCAGCGGCATTCTTACGTCAGCCCAGGTGCGCCGGATGCAGGGCTTTCAACGGGTCAACCCGCGGCGCCAGGCGTAGCTCAGTGCGTCCACCAGCGCCACCAGCAGCAGCATTGCAGCCAGGATTGTCGCCGTCTTGCCCATGTGGAAGAGGCCCATGTGAAAGGCCAGCAGCTGCCCCAGGCCGCCCGCGCCCACCACGCCCAGCACGGCGGCGGCGCGGATGTTGTTTTCCCAGCGGTACAGCGTGTAGCTCATCACTTGCGGCAGCACCTGCGGCAGCGTGGCGTAGAAAAACACCTGCAGCGCGCCCGCGCCCTGCGCACGCAGCGCAAAGGCCGGCCCCGGCGGTGCGTTTTCAATGCTTTCGGCAAAGAGCCGCCCGAGCACCCCGGTGGTGTGCAACGCCAGCGCCATGGTGCCGGCAAAGGGCCCGAGGCCGGCTGAGATGAGCAGCAGCGACGCCCACACCAGTTCGGGAATCGACCGCAGCGCATTCAGCACGGCGCGGGTGGGTGCGCGCAGCAATTGCCGGCCCTTGCTGGCCTGGACAGTGCTGGCAGGAAGCGCCAGCGCCAGGCCCGCCACCACCGCCAGCAGGGTACCGAGGAGCGACATCGCCAGCGTCTCGGCCATGCCTACGCCCACCTTGCGCAGAAAGGCCGGGCTCAGGTCGGGCGGGAAGAATTCGCCGACGAAGCGGCCCATGCTGGCAGCGGAATCTGCTGAAAAGAACTGCGCCCATTGCAAGTCCAGCGACCAGAAACTCAGCCCCACCAGCGCCAGCAAGGCAGCCATGAACCAGCACGCCTTGCAGCGCGCGTTCCACAGCGGCGGCGGCAGTTTGTACGGCAGGTTCGCCGCAGTGCCAGGGACAAAAGGCGGTGTCACGCCAGCCCCTTGCGCAACCACGCACTCACCCGGTCGGCCAGCGCCACCAGGGCCATGAACACCAGCAGCAGCGTGGCGACTTCACCGCCGTTGAACATCTTCATCGCGTTGTCGAGTTGTTGGCCCAGGCCGCCGGCACCGACGAAGCCCAGCACCACCGACGAGCGGATCGCGCATTCCCACCGGTACACGGTGTACGACACCAGCTCGGCGGAACTTCCGGGCAAAAGTGCGTAGAAAAATGCTTGCAACCGGCCGCTGCCGTTGCGCAGCAAGGTCTGCGTGGCCTGCGGTTCGCCACTTTCCAAAATCTCGGCATACACCTTGCCCAGCATGCCGCCGTAAGTGAGCGCAATGGCCAGCACGCCCGCTGTCGCCCCCAGGCCGACGACGCGCACAAAGATCAGCGCCCACACCAGCTCAGGCACGCTGCGCAGCACGATCAGCAGCCCGCGGACTGCCTGGCGCGCCACAGAGGGCAGCAGGGCCATGCGCCCTGACAACGAAGAAATCGACAGCACGCGGGTTGACAGCAGCGTCAGCGGCACGGCGATGACCAGCGCCAGCGTGATGCCGACGGTTGCGATGGCCACCGTGCGCCAGGTGTCTCGGGCCACCAGGGCCAGGAATTCAGCGTCGAGTGCGGGCGGAAAGAAGCTGGCGATGAAGCGCCCGCTGACACGCAGGCTGCTGGCTTCCAGCAGCACCCAGGGCTTGAATTCGGTGGCCACCATCAGCGGCCACAACAGCACCAGCGCGGCGCTGCACCAGAAGACGCGCGGCCACCAGGCGGGGTCGCGGTCAGCGGGTGCGGTCAGCACGGCGCTCATCGGCAGTGCATCACCGCAGGTTCAGGCGCTACGTCTGCGGCTGGCGGGGCAGCGGGCGCGGCGCCTGTCAGTTCGTCCTCATGCTGCGCATAGAGCCTCGACAGCCGCTCTGGCGTGACCTGGGCCGCCGGCAAATCGAAGGCCACCTCGCCGTCGCGCAGGCCGACGATGCGCGGGAAGTGCGCCAGCGCCGCGTCCACCTGGTGCAGCGTGGTGATGAGCGTCACGTCCCGTTCGCGCGCACCGGCAGTCAGCGCATTCAGCGCCTGCTGTGCGCGGGTCGGGTCCAGTGACGACAGCGGTTCATCGACAAGCCACAGTTTCGCTGGCGCCAGCAACGCACGCGCCAGGCCCACACGCTGGCGTTCACCGCCTGACAGGCGGTCCACCCGGTCAAACAGTTTGTTGCCAAGGTCAAAGCGCTCCAGCGCGTTGAACGCGGCCGGGATGTCATTCGGGTACGCCAGCGACCGCAGGCTCGCCAGCAGAGACTGCGCCGGCAGCCGGCCCGCCAGCACGGCAGTCACCACGCGCTGGCGCGGTGGCAGCGGCGGCACCTGCGGCGCCATGAAGAGCTGGCCGCGCAGGCGCTGCAGCGCGGCACGCGGCAGCGCCCACGGGTTCTGCCCGCCCAAGCGCAGCTGGCCGGTCTGCGGCTGCAAGGCGGCACCCAGCACATGCAGCAGCGTCGTCTTGCCGGAACCTGAAGGCCCGATCACCGCCAGCTGTTCACCCGCAGCGACCTGCAGCGCCACGCCACGCAAGGCCGGCGCGCTGCCAGCGCGCGCGGCGGGGTGGCGCGCGCTGGCGCCTTGCAGTTCAAGGTCCACGCGCAGCCGTCAAAGCAGGCCGGCGCTGCGTGCGGCGGCTTCAATGCCCTTGTAGTTGTCGGGCTGCGTGGCGATGTAGCGCGTGGCACGGTTCAGGCCCAGGATTTCCTTGCCTTCAGGCGTGGCCGGGTCCAGGTCGAGCAGCGCCTTCTGAATGCGGTTGCGCAACTCGGCCGGCATGTCGGCGTGCACCGACCAGTTGTAGTTGAAGTAGGGCGCGGTGGTGAAGAACACGTCCACCGCCTTGGTGTCGACCTTGTTCTCGGTGACGAACTTGCGCCACACCGTGATGTCGAGCGCGGCCGCGTCGACCTTGCCGCTGACCACCGACGCGATGGTGGCGTCGTGCGCGCCCGAGTAGGCGATGCGCTTGA
Source organism: Rubrivivax sp. (assembly GCA_043716775.1). GTDB lineage: Bacteria > Pseudomonadota > Gammaproteobacteria > Burkholderiales > Burkholderiaceae_C > Rubrivivax. The sequence continues at coordinate 7,488 of JAYSYB010000047.1, read as the reverse complement.
AGTCCTTCTCGGGGTCGATCTTGGCCTGCAGCAGGAAGCTGCGCGGCATGAGGTGGCCCGAGGTGCTGCTTTGCGAGCCGAAGGACACTTGCTTGCCCCTCATGTCGGCCAGCGTCTTGATGCCAGAGTCGGTCTTGGCGATGAAAACCGACTGGAAGCGCGTGTCTTCCTCGCGCTGGGCAATGGGCACCACCTTGCCGCCCGATCGGATGCTGGCCTGCACGTAGGTGAAGCCCCCAAACCAGACCAGATCGACCTTCTTGTTGACCAAGGTCTCCACTGCAGCGGGATAGTCGCTGACCGCCGTGAACTCGACTTTCATGCCGAGCTTTTTTTCCAGGTAGTTGGCGATGGGCGTGAACTTGCGCGTCTGCTCGGTGGCCGCCTCTTCGGGGATGGTGGTGATGCGAAACACCTGCTGCGCATGCGCGGTGGCACCGAAGGCCAACAGCGCGCAACTCATGAGCGCACGGAAGGTGCGCGAAGGGGACAAACTGATCATGACCATCTCCTGGGTTTTGACAACGGGCGGCCCGCATTTGAACCCAAGTGCAGCTTGCCCGCTGCAGACTGCTACATTGCCGGCCCTTGGGAGAGGGTCCGACGCAGTGCCCTTCCCGGCCAGAAAGCCAGACCGATGCGCGAACCGCGATTCCTCCAACTGCATGACCTGGCCGCCGAGCCACTGGTGGCCGAAGCCGTGGCGGGCCTGTCGGCCAGCGCCGCGCGCGCATCGCCCAAGTTCTTCTACGACGCGCTGGGCTCGCGCCTCTTCGACGCCATCACCGAGCTGGACGAGTACTACCCCACGCGCACGGAGGCCGCCATCCTGGCGCAACACGGCGCGGAGATTGCCGCTGCGGCCCGCTCTGCCACCGGGCCGCACGCGGCGCTGGTGGACCTGGGCGCTGGCAACTGTGCCAAGGCCGCGCGACTCTTCGGGCCGCTGGCGCCGGCGCGTTATGTGGCGTTGGACATCTCGGTGGACTTCCTGCGCGACGCGCTCACCGCGTTGCAAGGCCAGCACGAAGCCATCGACATGGTGGGTGTGGGGCTCGACTTCTCCACCCGGCTGACCTTGCCGGCCGGTGTGCTGGAAGGCCCGGCGATGATTTTTTACCCGGGCTCCAGCATCGGCAACTTCAACCCCGAAGAAGCCTTGCGGTTGCTGCGCGAAGCGCATGCACTCGCGGCGGGTGGCGGTTTGTTGATAGGCGTCGACCGCGTGAAGCCCGACGCACTGCTCAACGCCGCCTACGACGACCCACTGGGCGTGACCGCAGCCTTCAACCTGAACCTGCTGCGCCACTTGAACCGCTTGATCGGCAGCGACTTCGACCCGCGGCAGTGGCGCCACATGGGCCAGTTCAACCGCGCCGCGTCGCGCATCGAGATGCACCTGCAAGCGCGCGTGCCGTTGACGGTGCGCTGGCCCGGCGGCGAGCGGCGCTTTGCGGCCGGTGAACGCATCCACACCGAAAATTCCTACAAGTGGGACCCGGCGGACTTTGAGGCGCTGCTGCGCCAGGCCGGCTTTGCGCAGGTGCAGGGCTGGACCGATGCGCAGGGCTGGTTTTCAGTCATGCTGGCGCGTTGATTCTTCACACCGCGCAGGTCCTGAAGCCGGCAAAGATGTCGTTGCGCTCGGGGGAAAAGTAGTTGCGGTAGCGCGGGTGTCTCATGCGCGGCTGGGTGCCGAAAGAGCCGCCACGCAGCACTGGGCGGCCGTCGAACCAGGGTGCTGAATAGTCGCGGTACGGGTGGGCGACAAAGCCGGGGTAGGGCGCAAAAGGGCTGGCCGTCCATTCCCACACGCTGCCCCACTGGAAGGCGTTTTCCAGCGTGTCACCGAGCGTGTCGCCGAGTGTCACTGCGGCGCATTCCCATTCAGCTTCAGTCGGCAAGCGTCGGCCAGCCCAGGCGCAGAAGGCTTGCGCTTCGAAGGCGCTCAGATGGCAGGCCGGCAGGTTCAGGTCCAGGGCTTGCCAGCGCCCCCACCGCTGCTGCTGCCAGACGCCGTCTTGCCGACGCAGGTAGCGTGGGATCCGTGCATTTGGGCCGTTGGCTTCGATGAAGGGCAGGTAGTCGGCCCAGCGCAGCACCTGGCTGTCGATCTGGCAAGGCGCCACTGGCACCGCATGCGCGCCAAGTTCGTTGTCGAAGGCGAAGCCTGCAGCAGCACCTGGCGTTCCCAGCGTCCAGTCACCACCGGGCACCGCAAGCGGCCTGGCGGCAGCAACAGGCTGCGGTTGCCAGCGCGGGTCAGCCACCGCGATGCCCAAGGCTTGCGCCATGTACAGCGCGGCTTCGTGGTGCATGTCTTCGTGGAACAGGCACAGGCGGTGGAAGTACAGGCTGTCGTCGCTGTTGCTGTGCTCGGGGCTGGCCAGCAGCAGGTCCAGGCTCTGCGCCAGGCCATCGGCCAGGTCGGCCCGAGTGGCCTGCACGTCGGGCAACGGCAGACCCCAGCGGGTGGGGTGGGCGACGTGGCTGGAGTCGTACAGCGCGTCGGCGTCGTGTCGCGCTGCTGGCAGGCGCGGCACGAGGGGGTCGGCGGACGTGCCGCGCAGGCGGTCGGGGTTGCGGCCGATCCAGTGCGTCTGAAACCAGCCGATGTGGCCCAGTTCCCACAGCGGCGGGTTGAGTTCAATGCTCTGCGGCACCGTGAAGCTGCGCGCCGCCAATGCTGCGTCGACCAACTCAAAGGTGGCCAGCGTGTCGCGGCGGGTGGCCTGCAACGCTTGCGCCAGCGCAGCGGCACCCGATTGCCGCAACGCCTGGCCTTGATCGAATGCGCCACTCATTCGCGGTAACCTTTGTTCATGTTGCTGCCGGCCCTGGTCATCGTCACCCCTGCGCTGGCCGCCGCCAACAATGGCAATTGGCAGACCGCGCAGCGCTGGGCGCGGATGCTGTCGAGCGATTATCGAGTCCGCATGGCGGCGGCCTGGTCCGGCGGCAATGAAGACCTGATGATCGCCCTGCACGCCCGCCGGTCGGCGGCGTCGGTGCAGGCCTGGCACGCTGCGCAGCGGGGCCCGCTGCTGCTGGTGCTGACCGGCACCGACCTCTACCGCGACATTCAGCATGACGCTGCAGCGCAGCAGTCGCTGGCGCTGGCGGACCGGCTCGTGGTGCTGAACGAACTGGGCCTGCAGAGCCTGCCCGCCGCGCTGCACCACAAGGCCAGCGTCTGCCTGCAGTCCACGCCGCAGCGGCAGACGCAGGCCAAGACGACGCGCCACCTTCGCGCGCTGATGGTGGGGCACCTGCGCGAGGAGAAGTCGCCGCAAACCTACTTTGAAGCCGCGCGTCTGCTGGCGGCGCGGCCGGACATCTTGCTGGATCACATTGGCGGCGGTCTGGACGATGCATTGGCCGACGAGGCGAGAGCGCTGATGCACCGCAACCCGCATTACCGCTGGCTCGGCAGCCTGCCGCACCCGGCAACGCGCGCGCGCATCCAGGCCGCGCACGTGCTGGTGCACGCCAGCCGCATGGAAGGCGGCGCGCACGTCGTGACAGAAGCCATCACCAGCGGCACGCCGGTGCTGGCGTCGCGCATTGACGGCAACCTGGGCCTGTTGGGTGCCGGCTACAGCGGCACGTTCGCCTGGGGCGACGCCGAAGGCCTTGCCGCGCTCTTGCGGCGCTGCCGCGACGATGCGGCTATGCTGCCGGCCCTGCAGGCCCAATGTGCAGCCCGCGCACCGCTGTTTTTGCCGGAGCGCGAACGCCAGAGCCTGTTGTCGCTCGTGGCACAGTTGCAGCACAAGCCCCCTACCGGAGACGCCCTTGAACGCCCCTGAAAAACCCGTCGAACCCCGCCTGACCTCACTGTCCCATGGCGGCGGCTGCGGCTGCAAGATCGCCCCTGGCGTGCTGAGCGAAATTCTCAAGGGCACGGCCGGCATGCCGATCCCCAAAGAACTGCTGGTGGGCATCGAGACCGCGGACGACGCCGCCGTCTACCAGCTCAACGACGAACAGGCGCTGATTGCCACCACCGACTTCTTCATGCCCATCGTCGATGACCCCTTCGACTTTGGCCGCATCGCCGCCACCAACGCCATCAGCGACGTCTATGCCATGGGCGGCAAGCCGATCCTGGCGTTGGCGCTGGTGGGCATGCCGATCAACGTGCTGTCCACGCAGACCATCGGGCGTGTGCTGGAAGGTGGTGCGGCGATGTGCAAACTGGCCGGCATCCCGATTGCGGGCGGCCACACCATCGATTCGGTCGAGGCCATCTACGGCCTGGTGGTGATGGGCCTGGTGCACCCCAAGCGCGTCAAGCGCAACGCCGACGCGCGCCCGGGTGATGTGCTGGTGCTGGGCAAGCCGCTGGGCGTGGGCGTGATGAGCGCGGCCCTGAAGAAGGACAAGCTCGGTGACGCCGGCTACGCGCAGATGATCGCCAACACCACCAAGCTAAACACCCCCGGGCCCGAACTGGCCGAGCTGACCGGTGTCCACGCGCTGACCGACGTCACCGGCTTCGGTCTTGCTGGCCATGGGCTGGAACTGGCCAAGGGCGCCAAGGTGCAGGCGCGCATCGACTGGGCCAGCGTGCCGCTGCTGGCGGGCGTGCGTGCGCTGGCGAGCCAGGGGTTTGTCACCGGGGCATCGGGCCGCAACTGGGACGGCTATGGTGCGGACATCGGCTTGGCCGACGCATTTGCAGCCGAAGACAAGGCGCTGCTGACCGACCCGCAGACCAGCGGCGGACTGCTGGTGTCCTGCACGCCGCAGGCCGTGGGCGAGGTGCTGGCGGTGTTCCGCCGCCACGGCTTTGAGTCCGCGGCTGTGATTGGTGACGTGGCTGCGGCGGTGCCAGGAGGCCCGCGCTTGGTGGTTCGGTGACCTGCAGTGGCTTTCGATGACCGGCGGTGACTTTGGCGACATGCGCTCAGGTGCTTTGAACTGCGCAAACGGCAGCCCTGCGGGTGCCGCCAAGCCACCCACCCCTTCAAGTCGGCGGTTGCGCAGCCGATAGCACCGAAGCCATCATCCGACGGTGTCATCGCACCTTTGCGGCTTGCTGTTCCCGCCAAGACCCTGCATGCCGCGACGCCCTGCCGACATGCCAAAAAAGAGCCAACCCGAGAACGACTGCCCCCGCTGCGGCGGTGAAGTCAGGCGTGTGCACCGCCGCACGCATGAAGCGCAGACGCTGTCCGGCAGCGGGCTGCGCCGCTACCGCTGTGAGGCCGAAGGCTGCGGCTGGCAGGGCCTTCTGGCCCGGCAGGCCAGCCGCACCCAAAGCCGGCCGTCGCTGCCGCCCTTGTTGGAGCGTTGGCGCCTGTGGGCGGTGGCCGTGGTGGTGCTGGTGCTGCTGGGTCTGGTGTCCGCCGGCGTGACGCTGCTGGCGCTGCGGCCCGACGCTGGCAACCACGACGGCCAACCGGTAAAGAGTCTGTAGAAACTTCTACCTCAGACCCAGGAAGGCCTTGACCGCCAGCACCGTGCGCTGCGGGTCTTCTTCATGCGGCACATGGCCCAGGTCGTCAAACAGCACGAGCTGACTGCCCTGGATCTGTTGCTTGAACTGCTGCGCAATGGGCGGTGGGATCAGCCGGTCGCGCCCGCCCCACAGAATCAGTGTCGGCAGCTTCAGCGTGGCGATGCGTTCTGCGTCTGCACCCGCCACCCAGTGCTGCAGCCGCTGTGTCAGCGCGTGCCGGTTGCCTTCGCGCAGCGTCAGCTCAAAGTAGCGGTCCACCAGGGCTTCGGTCACCTTGGCGGGGTCGCCATAGACGCTGGCGACACTGTCATGCACCAAGCTGCGCGGCAGCACCCATTCGCTGATGCGGTTGAGCACGGGCGTGCGTGCCACCTGGAAACCCAGCGGGATCGACAGCGGCGTGAAGGGCGGCCCCGACGCGTCCACCAGTACCAGTGCTGCCACCCGCTGCGGCGCCAGATAGGCCGTGCGCCAGGCGACTTCACCGCCAAGGGAATTGCCGCCCAGGACGGCGCGGTCGATCTTCAGCGCGTCCAGCAGGTCCAGCACGAAGCGCGCGTAGGTATCGCCGGCATAGTTGTCGCGTTCGTAGTGCCCGGCAAAGGGGCCCGTGAGGCCGAAACCCGGCAGGTCAAAGGTGATGACGCGGCGCTGGCCCTTTAGCGCACGGACCCAGCCTTCCCAGGTGTGCAGGCTGGCGGACGTGCCGTGCACCAGCACGATGGGCAGCGGGTCTTCGCGGCCCGTATGGCGCGGCCCTTCGTCGCGCAGGTGCACGAGCTGGCCCTTGACTTCGATGAAGTCCGAAGGCGGCGGCGCCCACCGCGCCACCAACGTTTCAACCGGCCGGTCGGGCGCGCGTGACAACGTCATCACCAGCGCCGTCAGGATCATCAACACGCCCACCAGGCGCACGACGAGGCCCATCATGCCGTCTGTCTTTCGTGGCCTTCCAGCAGCGTGTCCAGTGCCACGCGCTCGTCAAAGACGAAGCAGCGGCCGCGCCAATGCGGCGCACCCTGCACGTCTTCCAAGTAGCGCAGGATGCCGCCGTCCAGCTGCAGCACGTGCTGCACGCCGGCCTGCTGCATCCACAGCGCCGCCTTTTCGCAGCGGATGCCGCCGGTGCAGTAGGTGACGACGGTCTTGCCAGCCAGTTCGCCACCCTGCGCCTGCAGCGCGGCGGGAAAGTCGCTGAACTTGGCGAGCCGCCAGTCCAGCGCGGCATCAAAGGCGCCGGCATCCACCTCAAAGCCATTGCGCGTGTCCAGCAGCACCACGCTGCGGCCTGCGTCGCAGTGGCCGTCCGCCAGCCAGCGCGCCAGCATGCGCCCATCGACCGCCGGCGCGCGGCCCGCCTGCGGGCGAATGCCGCTTTCGTTCATGCGGATGATCTCGCGCTTGACCTTCACCCGCAGGCGTTTGAAGGGCAGGGCCGCAGCGCTGTGCCGCTTGAGATCCAGGCCTTGGAAGCGCGCGTCGGTGGCCAGGTCATCCAGCCACTGCTGCAGTGCCAGCGGCGCGCCCGCCATGTTGAGGTTGATGCCCTCGGGTGCCACCAAGACCGTGCCTCTCAAGTGCGCTTGTTGGGCGCTGTGGAAGAGTCGGTCACGCAGCGCTGCGCAGTCGTCAAGTTCGACAAAACGGTAGGCAGCAACGATTGAGACAGCGTCCACTCGCAGGATTCTAGGCAGGGACTCGGTACTCGAACGCTGCCCCGTACCGCGAAAGACCGACGATGCTCTACAAGCCCAACCAACTGACCGAATCGCACGGTGAACTGCGCCCAGGCCATGGCCTGGTGTCACTTCATCGTCAACCACATGCTGGTGGGCTTTGTGCTGGGGGCGGTGAACCTGCTGGTCCACAGACTCTTGCTCATCGTGCGCGTGGCCGACTGAAGCAATTGGCCTTTCCTCTTGTTGCGCCGCAGGCTGAAACGCGCCCCTGCGTCCCCGCCTCCTAGAATGTCTGCATGGCCTTTATCCACCTGCGGACCCACACCGAATTTTCCGTCGTTGACG
>JAYSYB010000460.1:0-3968 GCA_043716775.1 Rubrivivax sp. | reverse complement strand
GCGTCCATTGGGAAGTGGTGCGAGGCAGATTCTAGAATCGACCACGATGTCCGACGCGTCCCGATGTTTTGCCCTTGTGCCGTGCGCTGGCGTGGGTGCGCGTGCGGGCATGTTTGCGGGCGGGGGTACGGGCGGGCGGGCGGGCGTGCGGGCGGGAGCAGGCGAACCCAAGCAATACGCGCAACTGGCCGGGCAGGCTGTGGTGGCGCACACGCTGGCCGCGCTGGCAGCAGTGCCTGCGATCACGGCGACGCTGGTTGTGGTGGCCCGCGATGATGCGGCGTTTGAACGCCATGCCCCGCGCTTCACCGGGACCACGGCCTGGGTGGCACGCAGCGGCGGCGCCACCCGCGCGGCCACGGTGGTAGCGGGCCTGGTGGTGCTGCGTGAACACGGGGCCGTGGATGAAGACTGGGTGCTGGTGCACGACGCCGCGCGCTGCCTGCTGCAGCCGGCATGGGTGCAGCGGCTGATCGATGCCTGCCGTGGTGATGCCGTTGGCGGCCTGCTGGCGTTGCCGCTGGCCGATACGCTGAAAGCATCGCAAGCCGACCGCGTGGCCGCCACGCTGCCGCGCGCTGAAAAGTGGCTGGCGCAGACGCCGCAGATGTTTCGCCTGGGTCTGTTGCAGCGCGCCCTGCTGCAAGCCGGTGATGCCGTCACCGACGAATCCAGCGCCATCGAAGCGTTGGGCCTGCAGCCGCTGCTGGTGCCCGGCGACGCAGAGAATTTCAAGCTCACCTGGCCCACAGACTTTGCGCTTGCGGCGCGGCTCATGGAGACACGGTGAACCCACTCGGACTGCGCATCGGCGAAGGTTGGGACACGCATCAGCTGGTCACCGGCAGGCCGCTGGTGCTGGGCGGCGTGACCATCCCGCACACGCATGGCCTGATGGGCCATTCCGACGCCGACGCGCTGCTGCACGCCATCACCGACGCGCTGCTGGGCGCAGCCGGCCTGGGCGACATCGGCCAGCACTTCCCGGACACCGACGAGCGCTTCAAGGGCGCCGATTCGCTGACCCTGCTGCAAGCAGCCGCCGAGCGCGTGCGCGCTGCGGGCTACCAGATCATCAACATCGACAGCACCATCGTTGCGCAGGCGCCGAAGATGGCGCCGCACATCGGTGCGATGCGCTTATGCATCGCTGCTGCTTTGGGGCTGGCCGAGGACGCCGTCAACGTGAAGGCGAAGACGGCCGAGAAGATGGGCCCGGTGGGTGAGGGGCGTGCCATCGAAACGCGCGCTGTGTGTTTGCTCTTCAGGCCGCCGCCCGACCTGCCCTGAGGCGCGGTCGATATGTCGGTCAGACGCCGGGCGCGTCGGGCCGCTGCAACCGCAAGTGCGCCACCAGCCCGCCATCGGGCGCATTCGCCAGTTCCAGGCTGCCGCCCATGCGCTGCATCGCTTTTTCAACGATCGCCAGCCCCAGCCCCGCCCCAGTGGCGGCGGTGCGTGCTGCGTCGCCACGGAAGAACGGTGTCGTCAATTGCGGCAGTTTTTCAGGCGCCACGCCGGGGCCATGGTCACGCACGCTGATGATGATCCACGAGCCGGTCTTCACATAGCTGACCGTGACTTCGGCCGTGCCGGTGTAGGTGCCGCGGCCGTAGCGGCGCGCATTTTCAAACAGGTTCAGAAAGACGCGGCCAAGCTCAGTCTCGTCGGCCATCACCAGCAGGTCGATGGCCACGCGAGAGGTGACGCGGATCTGCGCCGGGTCGCGGAAGACGCCCGCTTCGCGGTCGATCAAGTGGCTGACCAGCACCGGGTGCAACTGCGTTTCACCGGGCCGGGCATAGTCCATGAACTTGTCGATGATGGCGTCGAGCTGGTCGATGTCCAGCGCCATGTTGTGCTTGGCTTCTTCGTCTTCGACGCTCATCTCGGTTTCCAGCCGCAGCCGCGCCAGCGGCGTGCGCAGGTCGTGGCTGATGCCGGCCAGCATGACGGCGCGGTCTTCTTCCACGCGCGCCAGTTCACGCGCCATGCGGTTGAAGCCGCGGTTGACCTCGCGGATTTCGCTGGTCATGGTGTTTTCGTCCAGGCGTGAATCGAGGTCGCCTTCGCGGATGCGGCTGGCCGCAAAGGACAGCTGCTGCAGCGGCCGGTTGATGAGGCTGGCCACGCCCACCGAACCCACCAGTGTGGCCAGTAATGCGATACCCATCCAGACCAGCCAGGTGCCGCCCTTCATGGTGTCGCCATGCGTGGCTTCGGCTTGCAGCCAGTACAGGTCCTTGTCGATTGAAAAGCCCACCCACATGCCGGGTTGGCCGTTGACGGTGCGCGCCACGACGGCGTCCGGGCCCAGTGCGGCGCGCAGTTCCTGGCTCACGCGGCGCGTGAAACGGTCCACTTCGAAGGGCTCGGACTTGTCGCCCGGCTCGCGCGGCGTGACGCGGATGACCTCTTGCGAGCCCATGCTCTTGACCAGCGCCACGCGGTTGATGCCGTCGGCCGGCTTCAGCGCGGCACGTGTCAGGTTCACGAGGCCGGCGGTCTGCTGCGCCGCCTGCACCGCGCGAGGTTCGAATTCCAGGGCGCGCAGTGTCAATACCCAGGCAAACACGCCGCCTGCCAGCAAAATGGCCAGCAGAACGAAGGTGCGCCAGAAAAGGCTGAGTCCGACGCTGCGGCGGCCCACCGGGTCGTTCAGTCAGCGACGGGTGATTGAGCGCACAACAAGGCGATCAGCATCAATTCGCGCCGTCCGGCACGAAGACGTAGCCCACGCCCCACACGGTCTGGATATAGCGTGGCTGCGCCGGGTCGGGTTCCAGCATCTTGCGCAAGCGCGAGATCTGCACGTCCAGGCTGCGGTCAAAGGGCTCGAATTCGCGGCCGCGCGCCAGCTGCGCAAGCTTGTCGCGGCTAAGCGGCTGACGCGGGTGACGCACCAGCGCCTTGAGCATGCTGAATTCGCCCGTGGTCAGCGCGATCTGTTCGCCATTTTTCGACAGCCGACGCAGCGACAGGTCAAATTCGAAAGGCCCGAAGTTGACGATGGCCGCTTCCTTGGACGGTGCACCTGGCGCTTCAGGGGCAGGCCGGCGGCGCAGCACCGCGTGGATGCGGGCCAGCAGTTCGCGCGGGTTGAAGGGTTTGGGCAGGTAGTCGTCGGCGCCGACTTCGAGGCCCACGATGCGGTCCACGTCTTCGACCTTGGCCGTCAGCATGATGATCGGCGTGCTGTCGTTTGCGGCGCGCAGGCGGCGGCAGATCGACAGGCCGTCTTCCCCCGGCAGCATCAAGTCCAACACGATGAGGTCCACCGTTTCGCGCGTCAGCACGCGGTTCAGCGCCTTGGAGTCTTCGGCCAGCAAGACGTCGAAGCCTTCCTGCGACAAGTAGCGCCGCAGCAGGTCGCGGATGCGCGCGTCGTCGTCGACGACGACGATGCGGTCGGCGCGGGCGTTGGCTGGTGATGTCATGGTGGTACTCCCGATTTGTAACAGACGCATTGTGAGGGGCGAAAACCAAGGGTTTCCCTACCAAAAGACCGGCTGTTACATCTCTTTCTGGCCGACCGTTGAAGGCATGTGGGGCCGCGCACCGTCAACCGCAAGCGCAGCGGGCACGCTGTGGAATTGCGGCAAACCACCGCCCCACAATAAAGCCATGAAAAATTTCGCCCGTTGCCTTGCCGCCGCCTTCATCGCCTGCGCCGCGTCCACCTTGGCCGGTGCGCAGACGCTGCCAGCCCCACAGAACGTAATTTCGCTCAGTGCCAGCGCCACGTTGGAGGTCAACAAGGACTGGCTGACTGTGGTCTTCTCCACCACGCGCGAAGGCACCGACGCCGCTGCCGTTCAGGCGCAGCTGAAGCAGGCGCTGGACGCCGCGCTTGGCGAAGCGCGCAAAGCCGCCCGGCCGGGCCAGCTGGAGGTGCAGACGGGCGGCTTTTCGCTGTATCCGCGTTATGCCGTCAAGGGCGGCATCACCGGTTGGCAGGGCAGCACTGA
>JAYSYB010000459.1:0-3977 GCA_043716775.1 Rubrivivax sp. | reverse complement strand
AGAGCCACAACCTGCTGCTGCCGGTGCCCTATGCCATTTACCGCGGCAAGATATTTCGCGCCACGCGCGAAGGCGCGCGGGCGGTGCTGCTGGACAGTGACCGCGTGGACGTCGATGTGAGCGTGTCGGCCAGCGCACCCACCCGCAGCGGCGACAACCTGGCGCGTGCCGGCATGCCAGACCTCGCACCCACGGTGGCCGTGGGGCCCAACATGAACTTGCGGCTGGCGCGCGGCGCCTTTGGCGACATCAGCTGGAAGTTCGACCTGCGGCTGCCGGTGCTGGCCGTCTTCACGCTGCAGCGCCATTCACAGACGCTGGGCTGGACGGTCAACCCGGTGCTCAACCTCGACATGCTCTGGCAGGGCTGGGACGTGGGCGTGCAGGCTGGCCCGATGTGGGCCACGCGTCAATACAACGCCTACTTCTACGACGTGGCCCCGCGCTACGCCACCGCCACGCGGGCCGCCTACAACGCGCCTTCAGGCAGCGCCGGCTGGCGCTGGACGGCAGGCGCGTCGCGCCGCTACGGCAAGCTCTGGCTGGGTGGCTTCGTGCGCGGCGACAGCGTCGGCGGCGCAGCGTTTGAGGCCAGTCCACTCGTCAAGCAGCGCAACGCGTTCAGTGTCGGTCTGGCGATGAGCTGGGTCTTTGCGGTCTCCGATGAGCGTGTTGCCATCGACAACTGATTGCCGCCCCCTGCGTCCCTTCTGGTGGCCAATGGCGTGGCTGGCGTTGCAGGCGCAACTGCTGCTGCTGGGGTTGATGTCGATCGCCTGGAGCGCGGTGGCGTTGCTGCTCTACCCCGTGCTGCCGCGGGCCACGGGGCGGCGAATTGGCCGCGCGATGATTGCCCACGGCTACCGCATCTTCTGGCGCATTGCCTCCGCCAGCGGCATGCTGCGGCTGGACGCTGCGGCGCTGGATACGCTGCGCGATGAAGGTGGCCTCATCGTCGTCGCCAACCACCCCAGCATGCTGGACGCGCTGATGCTGGTGGCGCGGCTGCCCAAGAGCGCCTGCATCATGAAGGCCAGCCTCGTGCACAACCCCTTTCTCGGCCCGGGCGCGCGGCTGGCGCGCTACATCCGCAATGATTCTGCGTTCGGCATGGTGCAGTGCGCCGTGCAGGATCTGCAGGACGGCGGCCAGCTGGTGCTGTTCCCTGAAGGCACGCGCACCACACGCTGGCCACTCAACCCTTTCCACGCCAGCTTTGCGCTCATCGCCAACCGTGCGCGGGTGCCCGTGCAGGCGGTGTTCATCGACACCTGCTCGCCCTACCTGGGCAAGGGCTGGCCGTTGTGGCGGCTGCCGCCGCTGCCGATCGAATTTTCAGTGCGCCTGGGCAATCGCTTCGCGCCGACCGAAGACCATCACGCGCTGCAGGCAGCGGTGGAAGCCCACTTCATGGACGGGCTCCGGCCGCGATGACGCCCTCTTCGAGCCACCTGGTGCTGATCCCCAGCTACAACCCTGGCCCCACCGTCGTGGCCACCGTGACAGCAGCGCGTGCGCGGTGGAACCCCGTCTGGGTGGTGGTGGACGGCAGCACCGACGGCAGCGCGCAAACGCTGCAGGACATGGCGCTGAAAGACCCCGGCCTGCGCGTCTGGCTGCTGCCGCACAACCAGGGCAAGGGTGCGGCCGTGTTGCACGGCGCCCTGCTCGCCGCGCAGGCCGGGTACAGCCATGTGTTGACGATGGATTCCGACGGCCAGCACCCGGCCGATCTGATCCCCGCGTTCATGAAGGCGTCCTTCGCGCGGCCCGACTGCATGGTGCTGGGCCGCCCGGTCTTTGACGCCAGCGCGCCGCTGCTGCGCGTGCGTGGCCGGCGCGTGTCCAACGGGTGGACGAACCTGGAAACGCTGGGTGCCGGCATCGCCGATTCGCTTTACGGCTTTCGGGTCTACCCGGTGCAGGACCTGGCTGCCGTGATGCGCGGCCAGCCCTGGATGCGGCGCTTCGACTTCGACACCGAAGCCGTCGTGCGCCTGGCCTGGCGCGGCGTGAAACCGCTCAACATTGACGCTCCGGTGAAGTACCTGAGCGCCGCTGAAGGCGGCGTCTCGCACTTCCAGTACGGTCGCGACAACCTGCTGTTGACGTGGATGCACAGCCGGCTGATGGTCGAATTTGTGCTGCGACTGCCGGTGCTGCTGTGGCGCAAGTGGCGGCGGTTGCCGCCTTTTCAGCCCTAGAGCTTTCTCACCCGGCCAGGGCCGCTTCGGTTTTGTCCACCAGCGGCGGAAACAGCAGCTTCGCGCTGCCACGCACCGGGCCGCCCGCCGCGTCGATCGCCGCGCGCAGCGCGCTGCCGTCCAGCGCCGGGTAGTCGCCCGCGGCGTGGTCCAGGATCTGCGTGGCCAGTTCACGCAGCAGCCGCGCGGAGGCGTTGAGCTGCCTGCGGAAGGTGGCCGCGTCGCTGCGGTCGGCCAGGCTGCGGTTGAGCTCGACAAACCACGGCAGTGAAGCCTGGTCGAGCATCACCGCGTGGTTGCGCTTGCGGCTGTGGCTGCACATGTCCCGTACAAAGTTCTGCACGGCGATGTTCAGTGGCTGCATGCCCACCATCTCATCCCGCAGGTGCGACAGCGCCACCAGGTCCGACAAGCTGTCGTGGTAGTAGAACTTGGCCAGCACACCCCAGTAGTAGGTGTAGTCCCAGAAGACCTTGATGGGCAGCACTTCGGGGTCGCCGAAGATGCCGTACTGGTCTACGTACAGCGCCAACGTGTTGTCGTAGAAGGACTTGAAGACCTGCTCGAAGATGCGCGTGTGGGCGTTCAGCGGCTGGCCGCCCCGGTCGCGCGCCACCAGTTCGGTGATGTAGGTGTTGCCGATGGCGATGAAGTCGCTGCCGGGGGAATAGAACGGGTCGAGGAAGCGCCCGGCTTCGCCCGTCAGCGCCCAGCGGTGGTCCGAGAAGACCTGTTTGCAGTCGAAGGAAAAGCGGCGGAAGAAGGCAAAGTCCTGCAGCTTGTCGCGTTGGCTGTCCAGATCATCGAAGAGGCGGGGCTGAAATTCCTGCAGCCAGTCCATCGCGCGCTCGAAGGTGTTCATCTTCTCTAGCGGGTGCCAGCGCGGGTCGGCGACGATACCCACCGAATGCGAGCCCGACGCCAGCGGAATCAGCCACACCCAATAGCCCGCGCCCACCAGGTGGTTGGTGGACAGCCAGCGGGTGGGCGTGATGCAGCGGGCTTGCCAGGCTGGGTCTTGCGACCAGCCGTCAACCTTGATGTGTGCGCTGATGCGGAACCACACGGCGTGGGCAGCGTGCGCGTTGTCGCGCGCCAGGCCCAGCTTTTTCTTGATCAGGCCGGCGCGGCCGGTGGCGTCGATGAGCCAGCGCACCTTGGCTTCTTGCGGTTCATCGTTGCCGTCGCCGCCATCAGTTTGCCAGCGCACGCGGTGCAATCCGTCTTGATGGTCGCTGAGCGTGAATTCACGCACCGCCGCCGCGTCGATGAAGTCGATGCCGCGGCGCTGCACCTCGGCACCCAGGAAGTTTTCGAAGATGCCGCGGTCGATCTGCCAGCTGGCCACCGGCAGCGGGCGGCTTGCGCCAAGTTCGGTGACAGCGCCGATGTCGCGCCGGCCTTCGCTGAAGAAGAAGCGAAAGCCAAACTTCTTCAGCTGCGCGTCCAGCAGGTGCTGTTTCAGGCCCAGCACGTTCTCAAAATACTGCGCGCCGATTTCCACGGTGGACTCACCCACCTTGTGGCAGGCCTCGGGCACCGGGTGCGCGCGGCGCTCCAGCACCAGCACTTTCAGATCGGGCAAGCGTTGGCGCAGCTGCAGCGCCAGCGTCAGGCCGGCCAGGCCGCCACCCATGATGATCAAGTCATGGGCTGGCGCTTGCGAGGGAGTGTCAGGGGTCATCTGGGTGCAGCTATCGGGGAAGTCGTGAGTCGTGAGTCGGTAGTCGGCAGGCGGGCAGGCGGGCAGGGGGGCCGGCGGGCGGGCAGGCA
>JAYSYB010000458.1:0-3989 GCA_043716775.1 Rubrivivax sp. | reverse complement strand
CGACCGCGCCATCAGCTACCGCGTGCACAAGGGCTTTGCCCACGCTGAAGTCGCGCTGTCGGCGGGCGTGCAGCGCATGGTGCGGTCGGACATGGGCTCGGCGGGCGTGCTCTTCACCATCGACACCGAGTCGGGATTCACCGATGTGGTCTTCATCACCGCCAGCTACGGCCTGGGTGAACTGGTGGTGCAGGGTGCCGTCAACCCGGACGAGTTCTACGTCCACAAGCCGACGCTGAACAAGGGCAAGTTCCCCATCATCCGCCGCGTGCTCGGCTCCAAGCTGCAGCGCATGGAATTTGCGTCGGCGCAGGAGAAGGCTGAAAGCGGAAAACTCGTCAAGACGCTGGACACACCGCCCGAGCAGCGCAACCGCTACGCGCTGAATGACGCTGACATCATCGAACTGGCCAAGTACGCGCTGATCATCGAAAAGCACTATGGCCGCGCGATGGATGTCGAGTGGGGCAAGGACGGCATCGACGGCAAGATCTACATCCTGCAGGCGCGGCCTGAAACCGTGAAAAGCCAGGCCGGCGCGCGGCTGGAGCAGCGGTTCAAACTGAAGGGCGACCACAGCAAGACGCCGGTGTTGGCCGAAGGCCGTGCCATCGGCCAGAAGGTCGGCACCGGCCCGGTGCGCCTGGTGCGCAGCCCGGCCGAGATGGACCGTGTGCAGCCAGGCGACATCCTTGTCACTGACATGACCGACCCCAACTGGGAGCCGGTGATGAAGCGCGCGTCGGCCATCGTCACCAACCGCGGCGGGCGCACCTGCCACGCGGCCATCATCGCGCGCGAATTGGGCATCCCGGCGGTGGTGGGCTGTGGCGACGCGACAGAGCACTTGAGCGAAGGGGCGCTGGTGACAGTGTCCTGCGCTGAGGGCGACACCGGCTACGTCTACGACGGCCTGCTGGAAACCGAGATCAGCGATGTGGTGCGCGGCGAAATGCCGTATTGCCCGATCAAGATCATGATGAACGTGGGCAACCCGCAACTGGCCTTCGACTTCTGTCAGATGCCCAATTCCGGTGTCGGTTTGGCGCGGCTGGAATTCATCATCAACAACAACATCGGCGTCCACCCGAAGGCGATCCTCGACTACCCGAACATCGACGCCGACCTGAAGAAGGCCGTGGAGTCGGTGGCGCGCGGGCATGCATCGCCGCGGGCCTTCTATGTTGACAAACTGGTTGAGGGCATCTCGACCATCGCTTCGGCTTTCTGGCCCAAGCCGGTGATCGTGCGGCTATCGGACTTCAAGAGCAACGAGTACCGCAAGCTCATCGGCGGCACGCGTTACGAGCCCGATGAAGAGAACCCGATGTTGGGTTTCCGCGGCGCCAGCCGTTACATCAGCGGTGACTTCAGCGACGCCTTTGCAATGGAATGCGAAGCGCTCAAGCGCGTGCGCACGGACATGGGCCTGACGAACGTCGAAATCATGGTGCCGTTCGTGCGCACCGTGAAGCAGGCCTCCACAGTCGTGCGCATGCTGGCCGAACGAGGCCTGAAGCGCGCCAGCGAAGGCGGCACCGACGGCCTGCGCGTGATCATGATGTGTGAGGTGCCCAGCAACGCCATCCTGGCCGAGCAATTCCTGGAGCACTTCGACGGCATGTCGATCGGCTCGAACGACTTGACACAGCTGACGTTGGGCCTGGACCGCGATTCGGGGCTGGAGCAGTTGGCGGGTGACTTCGATGAGCGTGACCCAGCCGTGAAGGCCATGATTTCGCGCGCCATCGCGGCCTGCCGCGCCAACGGCAAGTACGTCGGTATCTGCGGCCAGGGGCCCAGCGACCACCCGGACTTTGCCGACTGGCTGGCCGCAGAAGGCATCGTGTCGATCTCGCTCAACCCCGACAGCGTCATTGACACCTGGCAGCGGCTCGCGAAGCGCTGATGGCGGCCACCCGCACGGTTGACCAGGAAAAGCCGGGAATCAGGTCTTCTTCGGGTAGCCCCTGTTCTTTCTGAAGGCTACGATCCAAATGCTGGCGTGCATGCGCCGGACCTGAGGTTGCGCGCCGCGCGCCGGAGATCCACCCCCCGAGTGGCATGAACAATTCCGAGACTTTTGTGAAGACTGCGCTCGGGCTTGACGAGGTGCGCACCCGTGCCTTGAAGCTGTCGCAGCGCCTGCGAACCATGCTCATCATGGTGGACGGCACGCGCACAGTGGCGCAGTTGCGTCAGGCGCAACTGACCTTGGGGGCGCCGACCGACTTTCTGGAAAGTCTGCTGGCCCTGGGCCTGGTGGCATCGGACAGCGCGCCTGCGCCTGCCCTGCCGGCTGCAGCACCACTGTCTCTGGTTGACCTGGAAATCGGCTCGGTGCCGACTGACTGGAACCCGGGCGACATCGAGAAATTTCGTGCAGCGCTGAAGTTCATGAACGATTCGGCGGTGGAGCTGCTGGGCCTGCGCGCTTTCTTCTTCGCGCTGAAGATCGAAAAGTGCTTCACGATGGCCGACCTGAAAGACCTGATCCCGCAGTTCAAGATCGCCATCACCAAGAGCAAAGGGCCCGAGGTCGCGCGCGCGCTTGAAGAGCGCGTGCGGCGCATGATCCAGTAGGCCAGGTGCCTGGCGCCTGGAGCGTTGGCCGCTACTGCTTCGCGGCCGATGTTGCCGATGAAGCAGCAGTTGCTGCCGGCGTCGCGCCAGACGCTGCGGACGGCGGTGCCAGGTCGTGCTTCTCGCCGCCCAGGTCCACGTCCCCACCCGACTTGATCAGCATAAAAAACGCCAGGCTGCAAAGACTGCAAAACCCACCAGAATCCTCCATATGTTCAGTTGCTCTCGGTGTCTTGGGGCCGCTCGCAGTGGCGCGACGATCAGCATGCCGCCGTCGGCGGCGGCCTGCGCCCAGGGATCGAGGAACTCGCGCTCGTCCTGGACGCTCATCGCCGCTCGTCGGCGGCCGCCCCACGACGGATCCAGTTGCGCTGGATGCGTCAAGCGCCTTCGCACCTTGGCCTGACAACGTCCAACAGTAGCGCGACCTATTCCCAGGGCGGTGGCCGTCTGCTCAAGAGTTGCGCCCAGCACGGCTGGCAGCAGCAACGCCTGAGCGCACCGAAGCTCCTCAACCGACTGCGCCTGCGCAGCCAACTTGGCGTACTCGACAAGTCTTGTATCCGAGGAACGAGGTCGAACCATGGCGGGCCCTATTCGTTAGCAGGCGATCACCACGCCCACGCCCAAGCAATGCGCGACAACCGCCATCGCCACCGAGCACACCGCATGCACCATGTTCGCCATTGGCGCAATGCTCGGTCGGCTTGTGGCTCAACTCAAGATGCCACGGCCAGACGCTTGCATCAAGACGGCGGATTGGCTCATCGACATGGGACTGGAGGGCGGGCGGGTGGTGGCTATGTGGTGGTGGCAGAGACGCCTGAAGACGTGGCGGCGCATGAGGGCAGCCATACGGGGCGTTTATGGAAGTTGATGCTCTGATCTGAGTGCTGGCGTGTAAATCTGCAGCCCGGTTCCAGACCAGGGCGGCAGCTTTCGCCTCAGCGCGTGAGCAATTCGAAGGGCAGCTGCTGCTTGACCAGGATGACGGTGCAGGGCGCGTCCATGGCCACCTTGATCGGGACGGTGGCCACCAGGCGCTGCATCTGCAGACCGTGGGTTGCGGCGCCCATGACGATCATGCTCACGTGGTTCCCCTGCGCGTAGCGGATCAGGGTTTGGGCCACGTCGTAGGACTCCAACACATGGTACGAGGTTTGATGCCCGATCAGGTCGAGACCCTTTGCCCATTGCATCATCGCTGTGAGGTGGCGCAGGTGGACTTTGGGTTCGCTCTTGTCGCTCTCTGTGTAGCTGGTTTCACTCGGTGAGATCACCGTTACGCAGGCCAGCCGAGCGCCGGGGCGGTTGCCGAGCGAATGCGCCACCGCCTGGCGCAGCGAGTACAGCGTGCCGTCGCTCACCTCATGGTGTGGCGGCACCGCCACCATCACGATAGGGAT
>JAYSYB010000457.1:0-34709 GCA_043716775.1 Rubrivivax sp. | reverse complement strand
CCACCGGTGAACACTACCGCCTGGAAGGCGACACGCTGACATGCAATTCACCGACCTGAAGACACAGTACGCGGCGCTGAAGAGCAGCGTCGATGCGCGCATCCAGCGTGTGCTGGACCACGGCCAGTACATCTTGGGCCCCGAGGTCGCCGAGCTTGAATCGGCCCTGGCCGACTTCACCGGCAGCAAGCACTGCATCACCGTGGCCAGCGGCACCGAAGCATTGCTGATCGCCTTGATGGCGCTTGACATCCAGCCCGGTGACGAAGTCATCACGACGGCCTTCACCTTTGCCGCCACCGCCGAGATGATCGTGCTGGCCGGCGGCAAACCGGTGTTCGTCGACGTGGAAGCAGACACCGCCAACATCGACGTGTCATTGATCGAAGCAAAGGTGACGCCGCGCACGCGGGCCATCATGCCCGTGAGCTTGTATGGGCAGGTGCCCGACATGGTCCAGATCAACGCAGTAGCCGCGCGCCATGGTCTGGCCGTCATCGAAGACGCGGCGCAGAGTTTCGGCGCGATCTATCAAGGCGGCCGTTCCTGCGCGCTGTCCACCTTTGGCGCCACCAGCTTCTTTCCCAGCAAGCCGCTGGGCTGCTATGGCGATGGCGGCGCGCTCTTCACCGACGACGACACCTTGGCCCAGGCCGCGCGCGAGATCCGCGTCCACGGACAAAGCAGCCGCTACCACCACACCCGCGTCGGCGTCGGTGGCCGGCTGGACACGCTGCAGGCCGCCGTGCTGCTGGCCAAGCTGGAACGCTTTCACTGGGAACTGGCGCAGCGCGCCAACATCGGCGCGCGGTATGAACGGCTGCTGGCGGGTGTGCAGCGGGGTGTGGAGCGCGGTGTTGAACACATCACCGTGCGCCCAGACCGCAACTCCGTCTACGCCCAGTTCACGGTGATGGTGGACGCACGGGCCGACGTGCAGGCCGCGCTCAAGGCCGCCGGCGTGCCAACCGCCGTGCATTACCCCAGGCCGCTGAATCTGCAGCCGGCCTACGCCGCCTATTGCTGCCCCGACTGCTGCCCCGTCAGCAGCCGGCTGGCGGCGCGCGTGCTGAGCCTGCCGATGAGTGCCGACCTGAGCGTTGCCGACCAGGACCGCGTGGTTGAGGTTCTGGTGGCCGCGCTGCGTGCTGGACAGTCGTGACACCGGCAGCAGGCCCGGGCCTGCTGCGCGCCAGCCTGCTGCTGCTGGCTGGCGGCGCGGCCGCGCAGGCGTTGCCGCTGTTGCTGGGGCCGTGGCTGACGCGGCTGTACACCCCGGCCGAGTTCGGCCAGTTTCATCTGCTGGCTGCGGTGGCCGCCAACCTCGCGGTCGTAGCTTGCGCGCGCTACGAATTTGCCTTGCCGCTGGCACGCGACGAGGCCGAGGCGCGCAGCCTGTCCGCCCTGTGCCGCTGGCTGTTGTTGATGGCCACGGTGCTGGCCAGCCTGGTGGGCGCGGGCTGGGCCGCGTGGGTGGGCCAGTGGTGGCCGCTGCAGCTGCCGCTGCTGGTGGCGGCGACGGGCGGGGTGTCGCTTGCGACGCTGGGCGCCATGCGGGCACAGCGTTTCCGCGCGCTGGCCACGGGGCGTGTGGTGCAGCACGGTGGCACGGCGCTGCTGCAGGGCGCGGCGGGCACGCTGGGGGCAGGTTCCGCGGGCCTTATCGGCGCTGCCGTGGCCGCCACGCTGGCCTGCGCGGCGTTGCTGTGGCGGCGCCTGCCGCGCTGGTGGCAACTGCCGCGCGCCGAAATCGCTGCGGCGGCGCGGCGCCACCGCGACTTTCCGCTGCTCAACACACCGCATGCCTTTGCCGGCGCACTGCAAGACACATTGGCGTTAGCACTCATTGCGGCCTGGCAGGGCCCGGCGGCGGCGGGCTTCTGGGGCTTGTCGCTTCGCTACCTGAAGGCACCCGCCACGCTGGTGGGCGGCGCGGTGTCGCAGGCGCTGTACCCGGCGCTGGCGGCGGGGACTGCAGTGCACCCGCTGCCACCGGGTGGTGCAGTGCACCCGCTGCCACCGGGTGGTGCCACGCCTGCCGCACGCGCGGCCGTGCGACGCGTGATGGTGGTGCTGGCAGCGATTGCATTGCCGCTGGTGCTGCTGCTGCTGGCCTTTGCGCCTTGGGCCTTCGAGGCCGCATTCGGTGCGCCCTGGCGCAGTGCGGGCGACCTGGCGCGCAGCCTGGCGCTGTACATCGGGCTGCACTTCATCGCGTCGCCGTTGTCGGTGGTGCCCATGGCCTGGGGCGCGCAGGCCTGGGCCTTGCGGCTGGCGCTGGTGGGTCAGGTGATGTTCGTGGCCGCACTGGTGGTGGGCCTTGCAGTCGGCGGCCTGGAGGGCGCGGGTTGGGCGGTGTCGGCAGCCATGGTGCTGTACTTCGGCTGGTTCTTCTGGCGCCTGGCAACCTGGCCGGTGGTGCAGGCGCCATGATGGGGCGCTGGCGATGAATGCCCGGTTTTTGCGCCACTTTCTGCGCCACTTTTCACGCCACTTTTCGCGCCACTTCTGGCAACGCACCAAACGCCTGCTGTCGCGCGCCTGGGGGCCGCGCATGGTGTACGGCTGGTGCAACGCAGACGGCACCCAGCGGGCCCACACGCGCGTCAGCAACAGCACCCACATCGACAGCCCGGCTTTGCTGCAGATGGCCGACCACGTTTTTGTCGGGCACTTCAACACGCTGGACGCGTCAGGCGGCTTGACGCTGGCCGAAGGTGTGCAGGTCACCACTCACTGCGCGCTGCTCACGCATTCCAGCCACCAGGCATTGCGCCTGGCCGGGCGTGCGTACTGGGGTGCGGCGCAGCCGCCAGGCTTTGTGCGTGAAGCCACCGTCATCGGCGCCTACACTTTCATCGGCCCGCACAGCGTGGTGGCGCCGGGCAGCTGCATCGGCCGCGGCGTGCTGGTGCGGGCCTTCAGTTACGTCAGCGGCGTGGTGCCCGACTTCGCCATCGTCGGCGGCCAACCCGCGCGGGTCATCGGCGACACGCGACAGCTGGACGAAGCCTGGCTGGCAGCCCACCCGCAGCAGCGCGCCGACTACGACGCCTGGGCCCACATCGAACCATGAGGCTGGCGCTGGTCGGCGACGGCGACAGTCCGCACCTGCTGAAGTGGGCTCGTGCGCTGGCGGCCGCCGACGTGGAGGTGTGGGCGGCATCCAGCCGCGGCTTTTTATCGGGCTTTGACGGCGTGGTGCCACCGGCGCAGCGCCTGGCGCTGGCCACCACGCCACGCTTCGAAGGCGGCAACGTCGCGCTGTTGCGCACGCTGCCGCACCTGGCCTTGTGGCTGCGGCGGGTACGGCCCGAATGGGTGCACGCGCACTACCTCACATCGCACGGCACCTTGGCCTGGTTGGCGATGCGGCTGTTGGGCGCGCCGGGGCGCCTGGTGGGTTCGGCGTGGGGTTCCGACGTGCTGGTCACGCCGCAGCGGGGCAAGACCTGGCGCTGGGTCACGTCCAAAGTGCTTCGGGCCTGCGCCGTCACCACCAGTGACTCGCAGGTGATGGCCGCGCGCATGCGCGAACTCGGCTCGCGCGAGGTGATGGTCTTTCCCTTCGGCCTGGAGGCCATGCCACCGCTGCCTGGCCTCAAGGATGAGTGGCAGTTCTTCGCCAACCGCGGCCTGGAGACCATCTACGCACCAGAGCGCGTCTTGGCGCAGTTTGTGGCGCTGGCCGGCGCTGAAGGGCGGCTGGTGGTGGCCAACGAAGGCTCGCTGCGCCCGGCCCTGGTGCGCCAGGCGGCGGCGCTGGGCGTGGCCGACCGCATCGACTTCGTCGGCCGGCTGGACGCCACGGCGCAGGCCCTTGCCTACGCCCGTGCGCGCTGGTACCTGAGCCTGCCCGGCAGTGATTCGGTGTCGGTCTCGGTGCTGGAGGCCATGGCGCACGGCTGCGTGCCGATCCTGTCCGACCTGCCGGCCAACCGAGAGCTGGTGCAGGACGGTGTGAATGGCCTCATCGTGCCCGACCACGAAGTGCTGCCGCGTGCGGCCCTGTTGGCCTTTGCGCCGCAGGCCAACAGGGCCGCCGCGCACAACCGCCAGTGGGTGCAGCAGCACGCACTCTTCGCGCCCTGCGTGGCGGCCTTCGTGGCGCGGCTGCGGCAGCTGGCTTGAACATCGCGTGAACATCGTCTACCTCAACCACTACGCCGGCAGCCCGCTGCTGGGCATGGAATATCGGCCTTACTACCTGGCGCGCGAATGGGTGCGCGCGGGGCACCGCGTGCAGATGCTGGCGGCCGACTTTTCGCATGTGCGCAGCATGCAGCCTGTGGCGGGTGACTCGGTGATCGACGGCATTGCCTACCGCTTCCATGCCACGCCGCGCTATGCCGGCAACGGCGTGGCGCGCGTGCAGAACATCGCCGCCTTCCTGCGCGCGGTGTGGGCCGACACGCCGCGCCTGCTGCGTGAAGTCAAGCCCGATGTCGTGATCGCGTCCAGCACGTACCCGATGGACATCTGGGTCGCGCGGCGCATCGCGCGCAGGGCGGGCGCAAAGCTTGTGTTTGAGGTGCACGACCTGTGGCCGCTGAGCCCGATCGAACTGTCGGGCATGTCGCCTTGGCACCCCTTTGCGCTGCTGTGCCAGGCCGCCGAAGACGCGGCCTACCGCGATGCCGACGTGGTGGTGAGCATGTTGCCCAAGGTGCAGGCCTACATGGCGTCGCGCGGGCTGGACTTGCGCAAGCTGCACATCGTGCCCAACGGCATCACGCTGGATGAGTGGCAGGGCGATCCGCCGCCGCTGCGCGACGATGTGGCGCAGGCCTTGGCGGCGGCGCGCGGGCAACGCGAAGATGGCCGCACAGTGGTGGGCTATGCCGGGTCGATGGGCCTGCCGAATGCGCTGGACACCCTGCTGGACGCGGCGGCGCTGCTGCGCGGTGAGCCGCTGCAGTTTGTGCTGGTGGGCAGCGGCCACGAAAAGGCACGGCTGGCGCAGCGGGTGACTGACGAAGGCCTGCAGAGCGTGCAGTTTCTGCCGCCGATTCCGAAGGCGCAGGTGCCGTCGTTCCTGGCCGGCCTCGACATCGCTTATATCGGCTGGCAGCGGGTGCCGATATACCGTTTCGGCATCGCGCCCAACAAGCTGATGGACTACATGATGGCGCGCTGCCCGGTGCTGCATGCGGTGCAAGCGGGCAACGACCCGGTCGTTGAAGCGGGCGCCGGTTTGACCGTGGCCCCCGAGTCGCCATCCGCCGTGGCAGAAGGCTTGCGGCGGCTTGCGGCCACACCTGCCGCAGAGCGCAGCGCCATGGGCGAACGCGGGCGCGCTTTCGTGCTGGCGAATCACACCTATCCGGTGCTGGCGCAGCGCTTTTTGGATGCCCTGCAGTGAGTGATGAAGCCCGCAAGGTGGCCGACCGCTACGCACGGCGCAGCGGTGTGGACCGCTACAGCGCGCTGCAACCCGATGTCATGCAACTGCTGCAGGAACGCCAGCGCGCGCTGCTGCGGACGATGGCTGCCCATGACCTGTCCGACGTGTCGGCACTGCGGCTGGTGGAAGTGGGCTGCGGCAGTGGCGGCAACCTGCTGGAACTGCTGCGGCTGGGCTTTGCGCCGGAGCATCTGGTCGGCCTGGAACTGCTGGCAGACCGCCACGCGCTGGCGCGCCACGCGCTGCCGCAGGCGGCCCAGGTGTGGCTTGGTGATGCTGCCCGTGCGCCCATTGCGGCCGGCAGCCAGGACCTGGTGCTGCAGAGCACGGTGTTCTCGTCGCTGCTCGACGACGCCTTCCAGCAGCGGCTGGCGGACACGATGTGGTCCTGGCTCAAGCCGGGAGGCGCGGTCATCTGGTACGACTTCACCGTCAACAACCCGCGCAATGCCGACGTGCGCGGCGTGCCGTTGGCCCGCGTGCGTGCGCTCTTCCCGCAGGCGCGCATCAGCCACCGCCGCGTCACGCTCGCGCCGCCACTGGCGCGTGCCGTGTGCCGCGTCCATCCAGCGCTGTACGGTGTGTTCAACAGCCTGCCATTCCTGCGCACCCATGTGCTGGCCTGGATCGTCAAACCCGCAGCCTGATAATTGACGATGGCTGAATCCTTGCTCCCCGTCGTTCCCTTCCTTCCCTTCGCATTGCCGGAAATCGGCGAAGAAGAAATTGCCGAAGTCGTGGACACCTTGCGTTCGGGCTGGGTTACCACCGGCCCCAAGGCGCGCCGCTTCGAGGCTGACTTCAGCGCCTTCCTGGGGGATGGAAATGGCGGCCAAAGTGGCGACGGCTTGCATTCGATCGCCGTCAACAGCGCCACCGCCGGCCTGCACCTGGCGCTGGAGGCACTGGGCATCGGTCCGGGCGACGAAGTCATCACCACCACCCACACCTTCACCGCCCCCGCCGAAGTCGTGCGCTACCTGGGCGCTGACGTGAAGCTGGTGGACATCGACCCGGCCACGCTCAACATCGACCCCGCCGCCGTGGCGGCTGCCATCACGCCGCGCACCAAGCTCATCATGCCGGTGCACTACGCAGGCCTGGCGGCCGACATGCCGACGCTGCTGGCCATTGCCCGAAAGCATGGCCTGAAAGTGGTGGAAGACGCCGCCCACGCGCTGCCCACCACCATTGGCGGACAGACCGTGGGCACGCTCGGCAGCGACGCCACAGTCTTCAGCTTCTACGCCAACAAGACCATCACCACTGGCGAAGGCGGCATGCTGGTGACGCGAGACCCGGCGCTGGCAGAACGCGCCCGCGTGATGCGCTTGCACGGCATGAACCGCGACGCCTTTGACCGCTTCACCGCCACGGTGCCCAGCTGGTATTACGAGGTGGTGGCGCCGGGCTTCAAGTACAACCTGACCGACATCGCGGCCGCCCTGGGCATCCACCAGCTGAAGCGGGTGCGCGGCTTCCAGCAGCGGCGCGCGCAGATCGCGGCGCTGTATGAAGCGGCCTTTGCGGATCTGCCGCTCATCACTGCGCCGCGCCCGCAGAACGGCGACATGCACGCTTGGCACTTGTATGTGTTGAGGCTGGCCGATGGCGCAGGTGTCGAGCGGAATCTTTTCATCGAGCGACTGTTCAAAGCCGGCATTGGCTGCAGCGTGCACTACATCCCGCTGCACTTGCACCCCTACTGGCGCGACCGCTACGCGCTTGGCGCAGCGCAGTTCCCGCACAGCCAGCACGCCTATGAACGCATGGTGAGCCTGCCGCTGTACACGCGCATGAGCGACGGTGATGTGCAGCGCGTGGTGCAGGCGGTGCGGGCTGCGCTTGTGCGTTGAAATCGTGCGCTGAGGATTGGGTGCCAAGCTTGGGCAAACGTGTCTTCGACCTGCTGGGTGCAACCCTGGCTCTGCTGCTGCTGTTGCCGTTGATGGGCGTTGTGGCGCTGTGGATCAAGTTCGACTCCGCAGGCCCGGTGTTCTTCCGCCAGCAGCGCGTGGGGCGCCACGGCGTGCCCTTCCTGATCCACAAGTTCCGCACCATGCGCGCGGGCGCCGACGGGCTGTCGCTGACGGTGGGTGACGACCCACGCATCACCCGCGCCGGCCGCTTCCTGCGCCGCACGCGGCTGGACGAACTGCCGCAGTTCATCGACGTGCTGCAAGGCACGATGAGCCTCGTCGGCCCGCGCCCCGAAGTGCCGCGCTACGTGGCGCTGTACCCGCCTGCGCTGCGCGACCGCGCGCTGGCGGTGCGGCCGGGCCTCACCGACCCGGCGTCGCTGGCCTTCATCGACGAAGCGGCGCTGTTGGCCGCCGCCGACGACCCGGAGCGTGAATACGTCGAACGCATCCTGCCCGCCAAGCTGCAGCGTGCAGCTGAGTACGCTGAAAGCGCTTCGCTGACCACCGACATGGCGGTGCTGGCGCGCACGGTCTGGGCGCTGCTGCGGCGGCTGTAGAGCGCGTTGCGGGCTTGACTGTACAATTTCAAATTCTTACTTTGATATAGCCCATATCATGCCCCCGCAGTCCCTTGCGTCAGCGATTCCTCAGCCCGGCCCAATGCCAACGCCGCTGGTGCCTCGCGTGGCCCTGGCCACGCTGCAGCGCATGGCGCGCGGCTTCCCGGTGCTGGCGGTGACGGGGCCGCGCCAGTCGGGCAAGACCACGACGGCGCGTTTGGCATTCCCCCAGCTGCCCTACGTCAACCTGGAAGACGCCGACACGCGCGACTTGGCGCTGGCCGATCCGCGCCGCTTCTTTGCCCGCCACGCCCAGGGCGCCATCCTGGATGAAGTGCAGCGCGCACCGTTGCTGCTGTCGTACCTGCTGGGCGTGGCCGACGCCTCGCCGCAGATGGGGCGTTTCGTGCTGACGGGCTCGCAGCAGTTCGGTTTGCTTGACGGCATCAGCCAGTCGCTGGCCGGGCGGGTCGGCATGCTGACGCTGCTGCCGCTGTCACAGGCTGAACTGGCGCTGCACGACGGGCAAGGCCCACGGCCGACGCTTGAAGACCGCCTCTGGCGCGGCGGCTACCCCGCGCTGCACGCCGCCCACCGCGAACCCGACCCCGCGCACTGGCTGGCAGCCTACCTGCTGACTTATGTGGAACGCGACGTCCGCCAGCTGCTCAACGTCAGCAACCTCATGACCTTCCAGCGTTTCCTGTCGATGTGCGCAGCGCGCAGCGGGCAGTTGCTCAACCTGAACAGCCTGGCGTCGGACTGCGGCATCAGCCAGCCCACGGCGCGCCAGTGGCTCACGGTGCTGCAGGCCAGCCACCTCGTGGCGCTCGTGCCGCCGTACCACCGCAACTTCGGCAAGCGGCTGGTGAAAGCGCCCAAGCTGTACTTCCTGGACACCGGTGTGCTGTGCCAGTTGCTGCGCATCGCCAACGCACGAGACCTGCAGGTGCATGCCGCACGCGGCGCGGTGTTTGAGACCTGGGTGGTGTCTGAAACGCTCAAGCATCGCCACAACCAGGGCCTGGCGCCCGACCTGCACTTCTGGCGCGACAACCACGGCCTGGAAGTCGATCTGGTGTTTGAACACCAGGGCCGCCTGCACGGTGTGGAATGCAAGTCCGGCACCACCTATGCCGGCGACTGGCTCGGGCCCGTGCGCCGCTGGCGCCAGACCGTGGGCGCTGAAGCGGCCGATCCCTTGCTGGTCTATGGCGGCGACGACAGCCATCAGCGTGCCGACCATGCCGTGCTGAGTTGGCGCGACCTGGCTCAACCGCAGTCCTGGAGCGCGATCCAGTGAGCGCGCCGACGCCTGCAAACACGCTCACGCCCTGGCACCGCCTGGACCTGTTCCTGGCGCGCCTGCGCCCGCACCGCGAACCGCTGTCGCTGCTGGTGGACGCTGCCGTGGTGGCCGCCTGCTGGAACGCCACCTACCTCTTCCGCCTGGGCTTTGAGCGCTGGCTCAGTGCGCGCCCCAGCTACGACGGCTGGGTGATGGCTGGTGTGGTGCTGGCCTACGTGCTGGCCAACGCGGCCTTCAAGGTGCCGCAGAGCATGTGGCGCTTCTCGGGCTTTGGTGAGGTCAAGCGGCTGCTGTACACCTGCGCCGTGGCCGGTGCGGTGTGCGCGGCCGTCGTCATCGCGCTGGGCCTTGTGAAAGTGCCGCGCGCCGTGCTGGCCTTGCACCCGGTCGTGACGTTCATGGGCCTGGCGCTGGTGCGCATGGGTTACAGGATGACTTACGAGCATGCGCGCTCGCGCATCGCCGGCCAACATGGTGAGATTCGCCGCGCCATCGTGCTGGGCGCAGGTGAGGCGGCGCGCTTGTTGCTGGCCGGCCTGCAGCAGCAGGGCTGGGTGGTGCTGGGCCTGCTGGACGACGACCGCAGCAAACATGGCGCGCGCATCAACAGCGTGCCGGTGCTGGGGCCGCTGGATGCCCTGAAGGGCAAGCCCACCTGGGGCACCGCCACGCACGTCGTCGTCGCCATGCCCGCCGCCACGCGTGCGCAGCGAAGGCGCGCGCTGGAACTGGCCGCACGCACCGGCTTGCCGGTGCTGACGGTGCCCAGCGCGGATGAGTTGCGCACCGGCCAGACGCGCGTCGAACGCCTGCGCGACATCGAACCTGAAGACCTGCTGGGCCGCGAAAGCGTGGTGCTGGACGAAGCCGGCATCACGCAGACGCTGCTGGGCAAGACTGTGCTCATCACGGGTGCGGGCGGCAGCATCGGCAGCGAACTGTGCCGCCAGGTGGCGCGCTTCAACCCGACGCGACTGGTGCTTTACGAGTTGAGCGAGTTCAACCTCTACACCATTGAGCAGGAGCTGAGCGACAGCTTCCCGGCGCTGGACCTGGTGCGCCTGATTGGCGACGTGAAAGACCTGCAGCACTTGCGCCAGACCTTCAACACCTGGCGGCCGCAGGTCGTCTTCCACGCTGCTGCGTACAAACACGTGCCGCTGATGGAAGACCACAACGCAGCCGCCGCACTGCGCAACAACACGCTGGGCACGCACCATGCGGCGCTGGCTGCGGCCGAAGCGGGCGCCGAGCGCTTCGTGATGATCAGCACCGACAAGGCCGTCAACCCCACGAACGTAATGGGCGCCACCAAGCGCGCCGCCGAGATGGTGATCTCGTCACTGGCCGCACAACACCCGGGCACGCGTTTCATGGCCGTGCGCTTTGGCAACGTGCTGGGCAGCAGCGGCAGCGTGATCCCCAAGTTCAAGGAGCAGATCGAACGTGGCGGCCCGGTCACCGTGACGCACCCGGACATCATTCGCTACTTCATGTCCATCCCCGAAGCCGCGCGCCTGGTGCTGCAGGCCGGGGCCATCGGTGAGAGCGGCCAGGTGCTGGTGCTGGACATGGGCGAGCCGGTGAAGATCGTCGATCTTGCACGCGACCTGATCCGCATGGCAGGGCACACGCCGCAAGAAATAACCATCGAATTCACCGGACTACGGCCGGGTGAGAAGTTGTATGAAGAACTGCTGGCCGATGCCGACGACACGCTACCGACGGTGGTGCCGCAGTTGCGCGTGGCGCGGCTGGCCGGGCAGCCCGGGCAAGCGGAGCGGGCCGCCGACCTGGTGGCTTGGGCGGACACGGCCGCCGTCGGCGGCAGCGATGCGGCGGTGCGCAGCCGGCTCCAGGCGCTGGTGACCGAGTACCGCGAGCCGGCGCGGCAGGGATGAGCTTCGCTGACAATGCGGGCCTTTCCAGCCAGGACCGTCCTGCGCCGTTCTGCGCCGTTCATTGTTGATGCCCACGTTCTACGTCAACGGCAAGTTCGCCGCCCAGGCCACCACCGGCGTGCAACGCTTTGCTTCGCAGTTGCTGGCCGCCGTGGACGGGCAGCTTGCATCGGCGCCCGCGCAGCAACGCTGGGTGCTCTTGCATCCGCGGGGCGCACCGGTGCAGCGCCTTGCCCGCATCGAATGCCGGGCCGTCGGGCCCGCCGGCCTGCCGCTGCACCTTTGGGAACAGGCCGTGCTGCCGCTCATCGCGCGCGACGGGACGCTGATCAACTTGAGCGGGTCTGCGCCTCTGGTGCTGAGCGGCCAAGTCTGCACCTTCCATGACGCGGCTGTGTTTGACCAACCCGGCGCCTACACCGCAGCCTTTGTGCGCTGGTACCGCCTGCAGTTTCGTCTGCAGGCCCGACGCGCGGCGCGGCTGCTGACGGTGTCGGCTTTTTCGCGCAGCCGGCTGGCGCTGCACCTGAAGCTGGACCCGGCCCGCATCGGCGTGGTGCCCAACGGCTGTGACCATCTGGATGCCGTGGTGGCAGAAGAAAGCATCCTTGGCCGCCAGGGTCTGCGCACGGGCCGTTTCCTACTGACCGTGGGCAGTGCGAATCCGGCCAAGAACATGGCGCGGTTGCGGGCTGCCTTCCTGTCGATGGACCGGACCCGTGGTGCAGGCGATGTGCAACTGGTGCTGGTGGGTGGCCGCAACACGGCCGTGTTCGCGGCCGAACCCGGCTTGGCATCTGACCCGCGCATCGTCCAGACGGGCCCCGTCACCGACGCCGAACTCAAGGCGCTCTACCAACACGCCGTCGGCCTTGTCTTCCCGTCGGTGTACGAAGGCTTCGGCTTGCCGCCCCTGGAGGCCATGGCCTGCGGCTGCCCCGTGGCGGTGGCAGACAGCGCCGCAATGCCCGAAGTCTGTGGTTCGGCCGCGCTGTATTTCGACCCCTTGTCGGTCGATGCCATCGCGGCCGCGATGCAGCGCCTGCTGGACGACGCAGCGCTGCGCGGTCGCCTGCGCCAGGCGGGCACGGTGCGCGCCGCCAGTTTCCGCTGGGCCGATGCGGCACGGGCTTTGCTGACTCAATTGCCGTCCGTTGCCCGCGCGTGAAGATTCTGCAGCTCACCAAGTTTTACTGGCCGGTGATGGGCGGCATCGAGACCGTGGCCTGGGAACTCACCGAAGGCCTCAACCGTGCGGGCTACCGCGCCGACGTGTTGTGCGCGCACCAGCGCCACCTGACCAGCCGCGAACCCTTTGCGGGCGGCTACGACGTGGTGCGCGCGGCGTCACTGGGCATGCTGCTGTCGACGTCGATGGCGCCCGCGATGGCGTTGGAATTGCGGCGCCTGAGCCGGGGCTGCGACATCATCCACCTGCACATGCCCGACCCGATGGCCGCGCTGGCGCTGTGGGCCGTGCGGCCGCAGGCGCAACTGGTGGTGCACTGGCACAGCGATGTGGTGCGCCAGCGCCGTGCGATGAAGGCCTACGAACCGCTGCAGAACTGGCTCCTGCGCCGCGCCGACGCCATCGTGGCCACCAGCCAAGCCTATGCCGAAGCATCAGGGCCGCTGCAGGCCTGGCGCCACAAGGTCAGCGTGATCCCCATTGGCATCAGCGACAATAGGGCGGCTGCCTGCAGCGACATGGCCCGCGCCATACGCCAACGGTACCGTGGCCGGCGCATCGTCTTTGCACTTGGGCGCATGACGTACTACAAGGGCTTCGACGTGCTCATCGAAGCAGCCAGCGCACTGCCTGAGGGCTGCGTGGTGCTGATCGGTGGCGACGGCGAGCTTCTGGAACACTACCGGTCCATGGTGGCCCGGCGTGGCCTGGCCGGAAAGGTGATTCTGCTGGGACACATAGCCTTCAATGACCTGCCAAGCTACTTCGAGGCTTGCGACGTGTTCTGCATGCCGTCCACCGCGCGCTCCGAAGCCTATGGCGTGGCAATGGTCGAAGCCATGGTCATGGGCAAGCCTATCGTTGCCACCGACCTGCAGGGTTCGGGCGTGCCCTGGGTCAACGCCGACGCCTGCACAGGTTTCAACGTGCCGGTGGGGCAGCACGCACCGCTGGCCGCCACCCTGGCCCGGCTGCTGGAAGACAGTGCGCTGTGCCAGCAGTTGGGCGCTGCCGCACGCCAGCGCTATGAACAGCAGTTCAGCGCCGACCTGATGACGCGCAAGACCATCGAGCTCTACCACCGGCTGCAGCCGGCGGCTTGACTACAAGACAAGATCGGAAAAAGACTTTTGGAATCGACTGCCACTGTCCTGGCGCCAGCGCCGCAGCCCGCTGCTGACCCTGCCGCCCGACCCCCAGCGCTGAAGCGAATCCTGCGGCGCCTGAACGCCTTGTTCCTGATCAGCGTCTTCGTGCCCACGCTGCTGGCCGTTGCCTACTTCGGCTTCATCGCGTCCGACGTGTACATCTCCGAGTCGCGCTTCGTCGTGCGCAGCCCGCAGCGTCAGTCACCCACGGGGTTGGGCGCGTTGTTGCAGAGCACCGGCTTTGCGCGTTCGCAGGACGACACCTATTCGGTCCACGACTTCGTCCGCAGCCGCGACGCGCTGCGCGAACTGGACGACAAGCTGAAGATCCGGGACGCCTACAGCGCCGCAGACATCGACTTCGTCAACCGTTTCCCGGGTCTGGACTGGGACCGCAGTTTCGAAGCCCTGTACCGCCACTATCAGAAGCACGTCGGCATCGAATACGACACCGCGTCCAGCATCTCAGTGCTGCGGGTGAGGGCCTACACCGCCAAGGACGCCAAGACCACCAACGACCTGCTGCTGCAGATGGGTGAGCGCCTGGTCAACAACCTCAACACGCGCAGCCGCGCCGACCTGATCGAAGTCGCGTTGCAGGAAGTCAAGGCGGCTGAAGAGCGGTCGAAGGCGGCGGCCGTGGCGCTGTCGTCCTTCCGCAGCGACCGCGGTGTCTTCGACCCCGACCGCCAGAGCGCCTTGCAGCTTCAGGGCGTGGCCCGGGTGCAGGAAGAGTTGATGGCGGCTGAATCGCAGCTGGCGCAGGTCAAGCTGGTGTCGCCCAACAACCCGCAAGTGGCGTCGCTGAACAACCGCGTCGACGCATTGCGCCGTGCCGTGGCCAGTGAAACCGCCAAGGTCACGGGCACGGGCACGTCGCTGTCGTCCAAGTCACCGGCCTACGACCGCTTTGTGCTGGAGAAATCCTTTGCCGACCGCCAACTGGCCGGCGCCCTGGCGGCCGTGGATTCGGCGCGCAATGAAGCGCAGCGCAAGCAGCTCTACCTGGAGCGACTGGTGCAGCCCAACCTGCCCGACATGGCGGTGGAACCGCGCCGTCTGCGCTCGACCCTCATGGTGTTTGCCGTTGGCCTTATGGTCTGGGGCGTGCTGACGCTGGTGGTGGCCAGCATCCGTGAGCACAGCGCCTGAGCGCCTGAGCGCGTGAACAGGTGAGAGGCATGTTGTCCGGTTCTCCTTTGCTGGCGTCGCTGCGTGTGCAGCGCCGTGTGATTTGGGCGCTGCTGATGCGCGAGGTCATCACGCGCTTCGGGCGCGAGAACCTGGGCGTGTTGTGGCTCATCGGCGAACCCATGATCTTCACGCTGGGCGTGACGGCGCTGTGGTCCGGCGCCGGCTTTGACCACGGCTCCAACCTGCCCATCGTGGCCTTTGCCGTCACCGGCTATTCGTCGGTGCTGATGTGGCGCAACTCGGTCAGCCGCTGCTGCAGCGGCATCCAGAGCAACGTCAGCCTGCTGTACCACCGCAACGTGCGCGTGATCGACGTCTTCATCACCCGCATCCTGCTGGAGATGGGTGGCGCGACGGCCTCTTTCCTGGTGCTGGCCAGCTTCTTCGTCGCCATCGAATGGATTGCCCCGCCGCAAGACCCTTTGATCGTGGTCGGCGGCTGGTTGATGCTGGCCTGGTTTGGCGCCGCGCTGTCGATGTTGATTGGCGCGGCCACGGCGTACAGCGAACTGATCGAACGGCTCTGGCACCCGTCAGCCTACCTGCTCTTTCCCTTGTCCGGCGCGGCCTTCATGGTCGATTGGCTGCCCACCGAGATGCAGCGCCTGGTGCTGCTGCTGCCCATGGTGCATGGCGTGGAAATTCTGCGCGAAGGCTACTTCGGCGCTGCGGTGCGCACGCACTATGACGTGAGCTACATGGCCGCCATCAACCTGGTGCTGACCTTGGCCGCCCTGGTGGTGGTGCGTGGCGCTTCACGCCGGGTGGGGTCGCTGTGATCCGGCTCGACAACGTCTGCAAGAAGTACGGCACCCGGCTCGGCCAGCGCACGGTGCTGGACCGCGTCAACTTCTCATTGGCGCGTGGCCGCAACATGGGCATCCTGGGGCGCAACGGCGCCGGCAAGAGCACGCTCATCCGCCTGCTCAGCGGGGCTGAGCAGCCCACCTCCGGCCGCATCCACCGCGGCATGAGCGTGAGCTGGCCACTGGCTTTCACGGGCGCCTTCCATGCCAACCTCACGGGGCTGGACAACTTGAAGTTCGTCTGTCGTGTCTATGGCGTGGACTGGAAGCCGCTGGTGCCCTTTGTCGAGGACTTCACCGAACTCGGCGTCTACTTTCGCGAACCGGTGCAGCACTACTCCGCAGGCATGATGATGCGGCTGGCCTTTGCGCTGTCGATGGCGATCGAATTCGACTGCTTCCTCATCGACGAAGGCCTGTCGGTGGGCGATTCACGCTTCGGCGACCGCTGCCACGTGGAACTGTTCCAGAAGCGCAAGGACCGCGCTTTCATCCTCGTCTCGCACGACCCCAACATCATCAAGGCCTACTGCGAACGCGCCTGCGTGCTGCACCGAGGTCGGTTGCATGAATTCGACCGCATCGAAGACGCCTACGACTTTTATGAGAACACCTACGTGCCGCCGCCGGCCGTGCAGTTCGACTGACCCTGCCCTGGAAGCCGCTGCGTGAAGATCCTGCTTGAACTGCGCCCAGCGCTCGACGGCCACAGTGGCATCCCGCAAGAAACGCGGTTGCTTTTCCGCGGCCTCGCACTGCTGTCGGGCAATGAGGTGGTGGGCCTGATCCAGAGCAGCAACCTGGTGGTCGAAGCGGGTTTGCCCTTGCGCGGTGGCGCCGTCGCGGCCGGCCTGAGCGCCACCCAACAAGTGGACCGTTTGTCTGCCGTGGTGGTGTCGCTGCAGCAGGGCCCCGCGTTCCACCGTGTCGAACACTGGCGCAAGCTGCTGCTGAAGATCGCCGGCCCCGTGGGTGCTGCCTTGCGCTCGCTGGTGGGTGGGCGCGTGGCGCTGACGGGTTTTGACGCCACGCACTTCAAGGACTTCATCTGGCGCGCGATGTTTGCCAAGTCGCTGCCCATCGAAGACTTCGACACCGTGACCGCGCGCGACTTCCGCATCCTGCGCTGGCCTTGGTCGCTGGTCAGCGCGCTGGGTGTGGTGACGGCCAAGCTCGGCCATGCGCTGTACCCGCGGCTGGACACCACCGGCATGGACGTGATGGTGGCCGAGACGCCGTACCCGGGCCGCGTCAGCGGTGGCACGCGTTTGGTGGTGCGCTACCACGACGCCATCCCTCTGCTGATGCCGCACACCATCAAGGACCGCAGCTACCACCGCAATGCCCACCTGCACGCGCTGCGGCGCAATGCGGCCGACGGCGCCTGGTTCGCCTGTGTCTCGGAAGCCACCCGCCAGGACCTGCTGTCGGTGCTGCCGGAAGTTGAAGCGCGCAGCGTCACCATTCCCAACATGGTGTCGCACGAATTCAGGGCCGAAGCAGCCCCCGCGACCCGCGTGCCCGAGGTCATCTGGAGCCGCAAGAACCGGCGTGTGCCGGGTGAGGGTGGGGCCGCCGTGGTGCCGGCGGACCTGGTGGACGGTGCGCTGCCCTACCTGCTGATGGTCTGCACCATCGAGCCGCGCAAGAACCACCTGGCCCTGCTTGACGCCTGGGAACTGCTGCGTGCCGGGGCCTACCCCACGCTGAATCTTGTTTGCGTGGGTTCGCTGGGCTGGGAGCACGAATCGATCCTCCAGCGCTTGAGCCCCTGGCTGGGCCGAGGTGGGCTGCACCTGCTGGAAAACGTGCCACCGGCCGACCTGCGGCTGCTGTACCGCCACGCGCAGGCCACGGTGTGCCCCAGCTTCGGCGAGGGTTTCGACTTCTCGGGTGTCGAGGCCATGCGCTGCGGCGGCGTGGTGGCGGCGTCGGACATCCGCGTCCACCGCGACATCTACGCTGAAGCCGCCGACTACTTCAGCGCCTACTCGGCCGCCGAGCTGGCAGACGTTGTCGGCAAGCTCATCGACCCGCAGGCCCAGGCCCACCGCAGCGCGCTCATCCGCCACGGCGAACGCGTGTCAGCGCAATACCTGCCGGAAAGAGTGCTGCCGCAGTGGCAAGCGTTCCTGCACCGCGTTGCCAGCTAGCGCGGTGAATCCACGGTTCAAACGGATGGTTCGGTCGGCTTGGGCCGCACTGTGCGGCAAACGGTCCTTCAGGCGCGCGCCCGCACCGATGTTTCACGCCGAGGACATTGAAGACATCCGCCGCACCTTCTTCGATGTCGGCACAGCCGAAGGTGGGCCCTGGGACGCGCTCCGGCATGCCCACATGACGCTGCCGGACTGGTTCCAGCGCGGCCTGGATCCCTGGGGCCCCGTTTACGCCAAACAGCAGCATCGCCTGTGGGCGCTGGTGGCCGGTGCCACGCCGCCGTACACGCCCGAACTGCACGAGAAGGAAGTGCCCTGGGGCGACATCGACCCCGTGCGCTTCCCGGGTTTTTACGTGCGCCGCGATGCGCTGGCGATCGCGTCCGCATCCGACCACGTTCTGGCGACTGGCATGCTGCTCAAGCACAGCGGGCTGCGGGCCGGTGACTGGGCACTGGAGTACGGCGCCGGCTTCGGCCAGACGGCATTGGCGCTGGCGCGGCTGGGCGTCAATGTGGACACGGTGGACATCTCGGCCGTGTTCTGCGAATTTGTGCAGCGCCAGGCCGAACACTTCCAGGTGCCGCTGACGGCCTCGCAGGGCCCATTCGGCATCAACCCGAGGCCGGGCACGAAGTACAAGCTGATCTGGTTCTATGAAAGCTTCCACCACTGCGTGGACTTCCAGCAGGTGGTGGCGCAACTGGCAGGGCATCTGGCCGACGGTGGCCGCGTGATCCTGGCTGGCGAGCCGATCGTCGAACGCGAATACGCAGCGGTGCCGTACCCCTGGGGCGTGCGTCTGCACAGCGAGGTGGTGGCGGTGATGCGGCAGACCCAGTGGTTCGAACTCGGGTTCTCCGAAGCGTTTCTGTTCGAGTTGTTCAGTCGCCATGGCTTCGCGGGCCGGCGCATCGACTGCGAGCCTTCGCTCTTCGGGCGCTTGTACGTCTTCGAGCTTGGGTCTGGCTTGGGATGCGCCCTGCAGCCATGATTGAACCTACACCGTTTCCAGTCGCGAAGGTGCCCGATGCCGATTGATCTGGACCGGGTGGACCGCTTCCTGGCTTTGTTGGCAACCGCCCCGGATGACGATGCACTGCGCAGTTTCTTTGAAACCTATCAGGCCGAGTACGACCCTGACGTGCCCGAAGACCCTTTTGGCAGCGAATACAAGCAAACCCAGTTCGCCTTGTACGAAAGGCTGCACGGCAAGCCCTATGCCACGAGCCATGAACACTCGCCCATGGACATCGAGGCGATGGCGAAACAGCCATTCCCCTACATGCACGGTTCGGCCGGCACCGTGGGCGACCAGTTCATGGGCATTGGTTATCTCATCAAGACCATGGGCCTGCGGCGTGGCGCGCAGGTACTGGAGTTCGGCCCCGGTTGGGGCAACACCACCCTGGCGATGGCGAAGATGGGCTATGGCGTCACGGCAATTGATATCGAGCAGAACTTTGTCGATCTCATCCGCTTGCGCGCCCGCATGGAGCACATTCCCAATTTGGCGGTCCGTCAGGGGGACTTCTCACTCATCGAAACGGTCGGCGCGCAGTTCGACGCCGTCCTCTTCTTTGAATGCTTCCACCATTGCTCGGACCACTTGCGTCTGATCGCGGCGTTCGACAAGGTGATCAAGCCGGGCGGGATCGTTTGTTTTGCCGCAGAACCCATCGTGGACGACTTTCCGCTGCCCTGGGGCCTGCGCATGGACGGTCAATCGCTGTGGGCGATCCGGCGCAATGGCTGGCTGGAACTGGGCTTCAACACCCGGTACTTCGAAGAGGCGATGCGGCGCCAGGGGTGGTGGATCGAACGCCATGTAGGCGCTGACAGCCCGTTATCCAACGTCATCATCGCGCGCCGTTCAAGCGATATGACGCAGCGCTGGAACTTTGCCGACGGCAAGCTCATGGCGGGCGTCGGCCGCATCGAGGGCTCACGTGTCGTCAGCGACGGTCGCGCCGGCTACCTGGTGTACGGCCCCTACACGCAGAAAGCGCCTGGCAACTATGTCGCGCAATTCCACATTGCCAACCCCTCCACGGCCGCCGGATATGTTCGAGTCGAGGTGACCTGCCGCGCCGGTCTGCAGATGCTGGCGTTTACAGAGATTGAACTTGGCGCCGGGCAGTCCGACCTGATGCTGCCCTTCGTGCTGTCCAGTCTGGTGCCCGACCTGGAACTGCGCATGTACTGCAAGGACAGCACCACGGTGACGGTGGAAGCGGTCAGCGTCGAACGGCTCATGTAGTCGGTCAAGCGTTCCTCTCAAGCCGTGCGAGCTGACTTTCCTGCACCGCCAGCACATCCCACACCTCGTGCACGCCCGACCATTGACGTGGCGGGCGCGTGCGGTCTGGCTTCTCGGGATCCAGGATCAGGTAGCCCAGGCCCTGCAAGAGCGCGTACAGCGCCCGATAGCTGTCGGGGCCGCCCAGCAACAACAGCGGTGCCACTTCCACCAGGATGATCGGTTTGCAACGCAGCAGCGTCTGCAGGGCGCCCTTGAGCACCTCGTGATCAAACCCTTCGGCGTCGCACTTGATGAAGTCCACCTTCAAACCAGGCAGCAAATCGTCGAGCCGGCGCACCTGGACGGCCACGAATTGACCGCCCGACGGGTCTCGCCCGGTGTCGGACAGCCCCAGCCCGCCGACATTCCAGGCATCGCGTTCGTAGTCCAGAGGCGCCATGCAACTCTGGCTATTCGAATTACCAAGTGCAAGCCGGTAACTCTCGCAATTGGCACACTCATTCAAGGCCAGATTGGCTTCCAGAACCCTGAACACAAAGGGTTGAGGTTCAAATGCCAGAACGCGCCCGGCGGGCCCGACCAGTTTGGAAAGTACCACCGAATGGTGGCCGATGTTGGCGCCGATATCGAGCACGGTTTCGCCGGGCTGCACCAGCCGCTTGAAGAGATCTACTTGCTCAGGCCCCCAAGACCCGCGGGTCCGGATGGCATGCGAAATGCCGACGTCACCGTGCAGAGTCAGGAAATTGCCAAAGTCCCCATGGACCACTTCCAGGGTGGGTGACAGCCGAACCACCCGATCCAACCAGCTCTGATGTTCGGTCACCACCAGCCGGTGAATCCACAATTCGCAGTCCTGCGACCGCGGATTCCTGGTTGACAGCACGCGGATGCTGACGTCGCGCACGCCTTCACCGGGGATGATGAAGTCACGCAGGGTGTGCTGGGCGGCGTAGGTGTCCACTTCAATCCGAGTGTTGCCGGCCATCAATTCAATTGTTCCCGACCACGCCGTGCACATGACGACGATCGATGCCCGTCCGCGCAAGGACGGCAGTCGGATCAGGGCGCCAGGCTGCCGCGTGAACGCGCAGAAGGCCGCGCCCACATCGTCGAAGCGCGGCTGCCAGTGCCCGGCGCAGGTCGGGTGGTTCTGGGTGAGGCCATCGCCTTGCCCAAAGCCGAGAAGGATCAGTGCGGGGATGTATTGCATCGGTCAAAAGGGGAAGTTTGAGAAGCTGGCCCAGACGCCAGGATCTGCCAAGATTGACCCAAGGCGACGCAGACCGACCGGCTAGAATGTGCAGTTAAGTCAATAGACACAGCCGCTCCTATTTCTAATTTGGATGATGGCGGATGGTCGAATTGGAATTTCGACTTAAAACTTAAAGCGTTGGAGCCGAATGATGAGCAGAACGAGTCACTATCTCGGCAACCACCGGTCGTTGGTGGTCACCGAGCGTGGAGATCGCATGTACGTGGACACCCGCGACATCATGATTACGCCCGGTATCCTGTGCTGGGGGTCGTGGGAGCCCGAAACCACCCACACGCTTGAGCGCTTGCTGCGTCCGGGCATGTCCTGGGTAGACGTGGGCGCCAATATTGGCTATTTCACCATCATCGGCCACCGGCTCGTGCGTGAAGGGGGTGGGAAGACTTTTGCTTTTGAAGCCAACCCTGCCACCTTTGACATTCTGGCTGACAACGTCAGACTCAATTGGTTCTTTGACCATGTTGAATGCGAACAGCAGGCAGCCTACTTCGAAAAGACCAAGCTGAAATTTGGTGCGCCCAGAAAGTATGCCGTCAATGCGTCGATCAGCGAAGCAAACAGCGGGGACTGGAAGCGCGTCAACGACGAAGTGGACACCTTCGAGGTGCAAGCGATTTCGCTGGATGAATATTTCGCCGACACGCATCTCGATTTCATCAAAATCGACGTGGAAGGTGCAGAGAGTTACGTGCTGCGCGGGGCGAGAAAGCTGGCCACGCGCAACCAGGACATCAAGATCCTGATCGAATGGTCTCCTGGGCAGATGCTTCGTTGCAAGACCAGTCCGCAAGAATTGATCGACCTGATTGAAGAATTCGGCTTCCATGTCTGGCTGGCCGAGTCCGAGCGCAGGAGGATCACCACGCAGGAACTTCTGGGCGTCAAGAGCACCACCATGCTCTTGCTGTCGCGCGACGCCAACTTCGTTTTCTGAAAAGCACTTAAGCCGAATATTTCACGCAGTGACCACTGTGCGAGTTGAAGGGCCGGGTTGACGCGAGTTTCAAGGCTTGATGAGCGCCTTGGCTGTCATTGCGCTGCCGGAAAGATGAATTGAACGGAGCTGGCCGATGAGACCCTCAACGCGGCTTGGGTTGCGGGCCACGAAGCGCGGGTTGCAGCCCTGCGTGCCCCGCTCCAGCCGCGTGAAGACGCGCCGCTCGCGCGGTCAGCTCTGCCCGGCATAGCTGAAGTTGCCCACCAGGCGCTGCTTCATGCTGGTCTGTGCGTATTGGTCCTTTCATCGCCGGCTGCGCGTACTCGACCTGTGCCTCCAGGCGTGCGTTGCGCGCCAGACCAACGATGCAGTGCATGCCTGAGCGCTCGCACCAGTTGAGGATGCGCTGACGGCAGCACCAGGAGTCTCGCGGAAGATGATGCGCACTCCGGGCCGCCCTTGGCGGAGCCGGCGCACCAGCAGCTTGGGGCTGAGCTGGCGCCGTCAAATCGAGGCTGTCAATGTCCGGAGGTTGTCGGGCGCACGTGCAACATGTCGGGCGACAGCCCAAAGCCCAAGAGCGTCAGCGCAGGAACTGTCGCACGGAAAGTGATCTTGGCTGCGGGCGTGGCCGACTGAAGGTTGTCGGTTGGAACTGGTTGGAACTGGTTGGAACTGGTCGGAACTCAGTTTCGTCGCCGCGCTACGATGGTCAGGTCCCAACCGACTTCGCCGGCGTACACCTTGCCAAGGTGGTAGGTAAGCAAATCAAATCCGCTATCGACCGTGAGCTGTATCCACTGTTCATGGGTCATGCAGTACAGGTGTTCGTTGCTGTAGTCAACTTCGAGCGGTACCGAGAAAAACAGGATGCCCTCTGGCTCAAGAACCCGCCTGATTTCACCAAAGGTCATCTTGAGGTTTGAAGAGTGTTCCAGGCAGTGCGACGAAAACACCATGTCGAAACTACCGTCTTCGAAAGGCAAACTGGTGTTCTCACCAATGTGTACATCTTCTGGGTCGAGCTGCAGCTTCAGGAACAAGTTCTTCGTGTGTTCTACGGCCCGATCGTCAATATCCATCGTGCAATAGTCAATCTTCAGCGGCAGTATCAGATCACGAAGCACCTCTTCATAAACGAACCCCGCCCCGATGTCCAACAAGCGATCCCCTGTCTGGGCGAACACCAGCGCCTCCCGCACCCGAAAGGAGTAGCGGCGTATCGCCTGTTCATGCAGATCTAAAAAAGCAATGCCCTGTTGAACTTGTGATTCAACGTATCGATCAACCATGTTGACCTGCACTTCCTGAAATGTCTCTGCGGCGTGCTGGCGACGAACGAGAGACCGGAAGAACCGGGCGATCGGCAGGTGTTCGACTTCCGGGCTTGGCAAGATGAGTCCGTGAAAGACAATTTCTGCCGACCGACTTGCCGGATTGCGACCTACAGAGGTGATCTCAATGTGTGCATCGACGGGGTCTGCGGACTTGACCAGTTCGATCACCTCGCGCCGGGTGGCGTGGGAGAAGAGGTCTGTGGCATAGCAGGGCCTGCCATTGAAGGTGATCGCGATGGCCCCCGACCAGTCGTGCCGGGTGAATAGACCGGCCACGAACGACAGCTTGGGCAAATGGCAGTTGACGCTGACGCCCAAATCCTTGCCGATCATTCCATCAGCAAATTCAACCCAATTTCCCCGGTACTCGAAGATACCGGGTGCCGTTGCTGGCAGAAGCAAAAGGTCTTCCTTGGCTATAAGAGATTCGATCATTGTTTGTCCCCCCTGCTGAATGGCAAATTTGCCTTCGAACTCGGATAGTTTCTTACACGCGGATCGAATCTGCAACTGAAGCGCCGGCGCTCCGTCTGCCGAGCACTGCATGCGTCACTGCCGATGTCTTTGCCGGTCGATGGCGGGCCGCATCGCAGGCGCATCGGCTTCACCTCAAGGTTAGCAATGGCTGCCCGCAGCAGGCACCTCACGGCGGAAAAACATGAAGACGCCCAACGCGCCATCATGATTGGTCACTTCGGTGTGCAAGCTTCGCGCGCCAGCCTTCTGCATGAGGTAGATCAGTTCGCTGAGGTTGTAGAAATTCATCTGCATTTCGGGGTCTTTCCGAATTGCTGACTCAGGCGGCGGGGCTGCAGGGCTGACCAGGCCTTTGAGCCGGGCTTTAAGCCGATTCAGCGAGCCTTGCGCTGCTGGACTTGGCGCCAAGGGCGGTTGCCCGAAAGTGGTGTCGTGGTAGTCCCAGGCAAACGTCACTTGCAGCGCGCCCATACCGCCGGGGCGGATGCGCTGGACAAGCTGCCAAAACAGATCCCGGCCTCGTGATACTTCAACATGCTGCAGCACGATGCAGCTGTGCACCAGGTCAAAGTCACCTTCCAGTGCCGACAGTTTGTCGTCCGACAACAGCAGCCTCAGGTTGTTGACGCCTTGCGCCTCAGCGTTGCGCCCCGCTTCTGCCAGCATGGATGGCGAGATATCCATGCCCACCGCTTCGCCGGCCATGTGGGCAAAGGGAATCAACACCCGACCGACGCCACAGCCGAAGTCCAAGATGCGCTGCGGTGCAAACACGGGGTCGATGCGCGTCCTGACGGTGTTGATGACATGCTCGGCATGCACGCGGCCGGAATGAAAGAATTCCTCGCGGGCCTCGGGCGTCAGCGTGGCAGTGCGAAACCGGGAATGGGTCAGCACCCCGTAGTACGGGTCGCGTGCACCCCAGTCTTCCCATTCTCGATCGGTACTCATCGGTTGAACATCCAGGCTAGGGTCTCCGCAATCGTTGGCCCCGCGACCGGGCCGATGCAGCGTTCGAGCGCGGCCTTGCTGCCCAGCAAGCGGCGCACTTCATTGACGCGCA
Source organism: Rubrivivax sp. (assembly GCA_043716775.1). GTDB lineage: Bacteria > Pseudomonadota > Gammaproteobacteria > Burkholderiales > Burkholderiaceae_C > Rubrivivax. Next base: position 9,764 of record JAYSYB010000457.1, on the reverse strand, counting down.
CGAAGGCCGGGTTGATCCGTACCTCGGGCCGGTAGCCTGCCATTTCACTCACCAGATCGAACACACCCCGCAGCGACTGCCCGCGGCCAGAACACACGTTAAGCACCTGGTGGGCCGCCTCGCCTTCAAGCAGGCGGCGATAGACCTCCGCCACCGTGCGGACATCGGAGAAGTCGCGCTCCACGTCCAGGTTGCCCAGTTCGATGACAGGTGCGCGGCGCCTGCAGTGCGCCACGATCTTGGGCAGCAGGAAGTCTTCTGACTGGCCGACGCCCGTGTAGTTGAAGGGCCGCACGATGGTGATCGGAAGTTGGTCGCACCAGGTGCGCGCCATGTATTCCATGGCCAGCTTGCTCACCGCGTAGTCGTTGGCCGGGGCGGGTGTCGCAGACTCTTCAAGGACGCCTTCTGTGGCATTGCCATAGACATTGGCGCTGCTGGCCAGCAGCACCGCTGAAGGCCGTGCATTGGCGCCCGCCAATGCGGCCAGCAGGTGGCGTGTACCCACCGTGTTGACGCGGTAGAAGGCCTCCACGTCGTCATGGCCGACAAATGCGATGCCGGCCAGATGCGCCACCTTGTCCGGTCGCACAGCCTTGACGACCCGGCTCAAACCGGCCGGGTCCAGCAGATCGCAGACGTGGGTCTCCTTCAGGTGGGTGCTGATCGTGTCGTGCGCCGTTGGCAAGTCGCGCTGCACCAGTCCGTGCACCTCATGGCCCCGTGTGTGCAAGGCAGCGGCCAAGTACTGGCCCGTGAAACCTTCAGCACCTGTGATCAGGATTCGACTCATCGTGGCGCAGACAGGCTAGAACGAAAAGCCCACTTCGTTGCGGCGAATGTCGGCCTTGACCATCATGTCGCACAACTGCTCCAGTGTCGTGCCCGGATCCCATCCAAGCTCACGGCGGGCTTTTGACGAATCGCCGATCAAAAGCTCTACTTCTGCGGGGCGGTAGAAGCGTGGATTCACCCGCACCAGGGTCTTGCCACTCAGGCGGTCCACCGCCACTTCGGATTCGCCGCTGCCTTGAAATTCAAGTTCGAAGCCTGCGGCCTTGGCGGCCATTTGCACAAAGCTGCGCACGGATTCCGTGCGGTCGGTGGACAGCACGAAAGTGTCGGGCTGTTCAGCCTGGAGCATGCGCCACATGCCATCGACGTACTCCTTGGCATAGCCCCAATCGCGACTTGCATCCAGGTTGCCAAGCTCCAGCACATCCAGTTTGCCTAGTCGGATCTTGGCCAGGCTGTCGGTGATCTTGCGGGTCACGAATTCGACGCCGCGCAGGGGCGATTCATGGTTGAACAGGATCCCGCTGGCGGCAAAGATGCCGTAGCTTTCGCGGTAGTTGATGGTCATCCAGTGTGCGTACAGCTTGGCCACGCCATAGGGGCTGCGGGGGTAGAAGGGTGTCTCTTCCTTCTGTGGCACGGCTTGCACCTTGCCAAACATTTCTGAGGTGCTGGCCTGATAGAAACGCACTTTCGGATTGACGATGCGGATGGTTTCCAACAGGTTCACGGCGCCGACGCCGGTGATCTCTGCGGTTGTGATGGGCTGTTCGAAGGACACGCCGACGAAACTCTGCGCTGCCAGGTTGTAGATCTCCGTAGCCTCGCTGGATTGCAGAAGACGGATGCAGTTGCTGAGGTCGGTGAGGTCGAACTCCACCAGCCGCAGGTTCGGGTGCTGGGTGATGCCCAGTTCCTCCAGCCGCCACAGGTTCACTGAGCTCGTTCGACGGTAGGTGCCGAACACCTTGCAGCCTTTGTCCAACAGCAGCTGGGCCAGGTAGGCGCCGTCTTGGCCTGTAATTCCAGTGATGATGACTGACTTCATTGACGACTTTCAGTAAGCGCTTGGAGCTGGGCGGTAATTCACGCCATGGGGGCTGCTGACGCCTGAAGGCTTGACGCCTGCCGGCGCCCAAGGCCGCCGTGGCAATAGCCTGGTGCGGCCGCCTCAGGTCGCCCTGGCGCGGGCAAGGTGGTCCTCGCGGGCGGTGTGCACCGCCAGGATGTCCCACTCTTCGTCGATGCGACCGCTCCAGGTTCGTGGCGCCACCGCAAAGTCGGGCCGGTCGGGGTCGGTGATGGCGTACCCCAGTTCCTGGAGAAAACGATAGAAGTCGAGGTAGTCGTGGCCGGCGGCTTTCATGGCCGACGGTGCGACCTCGGCCACGATGATGGGTTTGTCGTTTTTCAGCACCTCAACGCCGCCCATGAACACGGCGAAGTCAAAACCCTGGGCATCGGATTTGATGAAGTCCAGGTTGCGGCCACGGGCGATGTCGTCCAGCCGGCGCAGCTTGATCGGCAAGCCGCCTTCGCGAAATTCGAGCTTGCCGTTGGCAGTGGCCACCGACAGCCCGCCCACGTTCCATTCCACGCCGTCGTAGTCCTGCGGCAGCATCTGGGCGTCGGCGTCTTCGCTGCCAAGCGCAAATTCGTAGGCTTCGACGTTGTCGCACAGGTTCAGCGCCAGGTTGGCTTGCAGGATGCGGTGCACCCGCTTCTGCGGTTCAAACGCCAGCACCGCGCCTTGTTTGCCAACCAGGCCCGACAACACCACCGTGTGGTGACCCAGGTTGGCGCCTACGTCGGCCACCGTGGTCCCCGGACGCACCAGCTTGCGGAACTGCGCCACTTGCAGGTCGCCCCAGCCGCCGTAATGTTTGATGTCGTAAGACACCGGCCTGTCTTTGTCCAGCACCAGGAAAGCACCGTAATTGCCATCAACGAACGAGACCGCCGATGTCAGCCGCTTGTGGCGTGCGACCCAATCCGGGCGGCATTCCAACAGCAGTCGGTGCAGCCAGATCTGCGTGTCTTGGGATTCGGCATGCCGCGTGTTCAACACGCGAATGACCACGTCGCGCAGGCCGCTGCCGGGCAGACGGAAATCCTTCGCTTCGTGGTGGGCTGCGTAGGTGTCGATAACCGCAACCTGCCCCTGTGAAGACACCTCAAGCATGCCAGACCAGGGCGTGCACATGAGTTCAAGCGCAGCGTGTCCGTCAATCCGCCGCAGGATCAGCGAGCAGTCCGGCACAGCGGTGTAGGCGCTGTGCACCGAGCCGTGGGTTTCAAAGCGGGTCTGCCAGCCCGCAGACCACGTCACCGGCGATTCAGCCTGGTTGGGAAAGGCCAGGAATCCGAGCAGGCTCAGCGCGTCTATGTGCTGCATCAACTGACCTCAAAGGAAAAAAGGAAATCCATCGGGGCGCCGCCGTCCCGGCCGCTGCGGGTGCCGAAGGCAGTGGGAACGTGGTGCGTCGGTGAACCGCTAGGCGGTGGCTGTCTGTCTGGCAAGGCTTCAGGGTCTCGTGCGGGCCATGCACTTGCGCAGGGCCGACCTCAGCCAGACCTGCACCCCCGGCCGCCGGACGATGCTCATAAAGCCTACAGAATTGTAGCCGGCCCCTCGTGGCTGTTTGCGCGCTGCACCACGAGCGCGCGGCGGTCCCGAAGCACGGGTGGTCGAAGCGGCCCGAACCCAAGCCGTGGCGCCGGACCGACTACACTGAACCTGCCTTTCGACCGCTGCATGAGGCCCCTGGCCGCAGCACTCTGCGCCCCGCGCGCACTGAATTGGACGCACCCCCGGGGGCCACCCTGCTGGTCTGTGCCGAGGCGCTTACCCACCAGTAGAAATGACGATGACAGCGCGCTTTTACAACAACGGTCTTTGAGGACGTTCGATGAAACTTGAGCAGAAGAAGGCGCACTCGGTCAGCGTGGTCATCTCGACACTGAACCGTGCCAAGCTCCTGCGAAACTGCCTGCATTCGCTTCGGTACCAGAACCATGATGACTTCGAGGTTGTGGTGGTCAACGGGCCATCCACCGACGCGACCGAAGAGTTGCTGGCGGAGTATGGCGGCGACATCATCGTTGGCCGCATCGCCGAGGCCAACCTGTCCAAGTCGCGCAACGTAGGCATTGCGCTGGCTTCGGGTTCGCTGATCCTCTTTCTGGACGATGACGCCTACCCCGAACCCGAGTGGATCAACACCGTGGTGTCGGGCTTTGACTCACCGGCTGTGGGCGGTGTCGGCACGCGGGTGTATGACCATTCGGGCTTTGCCTGGCAGTCCAACCCCTTCACGATCGACCAGTTCTACAAGGCAAATTTCGAGCGCCGCCCGCCCGTGTGGGCCTTCGAGTTTGCCGATTCCAAGACGATCCCGCACATTCTTGGCGCGTCCAGCAGTTTCAGGCGCGACCTGCTGGAGAAGATCGGCGGTTTCGACGAAGAGATCGAGTACTTCCTCGACGAATCCGAGATGTGCCGTCGCGTGGCTGAATCGGGCCACAAGATCCGCTTTCTGGACCACGGTGCCTGCGTGCATCACAAGTTTGCAGCCGGGGTCACGCGCGACGAGCGACGCATCCTCACCTACCCCTACCCGGTGGTGAAGAACAAGTACTACGTCGCCTTGTCCGACTGCCTGCGGCATGGCCGCAACGTTTCCGAATACCTCGACCATTGCGATGCCTTCGTCCAGGAACTGATGGACGGTGCGCTCTGGCAACTCAACCACCAGGGCATTTCGCAGGCCGAGTTCGACCGCTTCGTCACCGACGTCAAGCGCGGCCAGAAGGACGGCCTTGCGCGTGCTGGTGTCGGCGTGCGCAAGTGCGTGGCGCTGCCGCTGCCCGTTGTGGCCGCTGGCGCTGCGCGCAAGCGTTTCAAGACCTTGCGTCCCGCGGGGGGCCGCCGCAGCTTCTGCTTTATCTCGCGCTACACGCCCAAGCAGTCACCGGGCGGTGTGGCGCGGTTCATGTTCGACCTGGCCAGCGGCTTCGCCGAGCGCGGCCATGACGTGCACCTCATCACCATGCGCAGCGGCCCGTCGGAGATCGAATACGACAACGGCCTGTGGGTCCACAACCTCGGTGCCGAAGAGGTCACGGAAGGGCCGCGCGGCCAAGGCGCCGCTGCAGGCGTGCTGGACATGCGCTCGGGGCCGGGCAAGATGAACTGCGCCTGGGCCAAGGCAGCGCACGCCGAAGTGCTGCGCCTGCGGCAAGACCGTTTCATCGACCTCGTGGTGGCCCCGGCCTGGGACCAGGAAGGCCTGTACTGCGCACTGGATCGCCGCCTGACGACAGTGATCTCCATGAACACGACTTTCAAGACCTTTGCCGAGATTGAACGCAAGGGGCTCGACGGCGACACCCTGCGCGAAGTGACGGCGCTGGAGGCGACGTACCTGCGCGTGGCCTCGGCGATTCACGCCAACAGCAACGCCACGGCCCAGCACGTTGAAGTAGCCTTCGGGCTGCCCAGGCCGCCGCCGGGGATGATCGTGGGCCATGGCTGCCGCGACGCTGCAGACACGTCCCTGGCCCGTGCTGCTGAACACCGCCGCCAGCCCGGCGGCGCGGTCACGGTGCTTTACGTGAGCCGGCTTGAACGACGCAAGGGCACTGACATCTTCATGGCAGCGCTGTCGCCCCTGCTCAAGGCCTGCCCGACCGTGAAAGTGCGCGTCGTCGGCCGCGATTCTTACGCGGGCGATGTCTCGCGCAGCTACCTGTCCAACTTTGCGGCAGACCATCCGGACCTCAGCGACAAGGTCAGTTTTCTGGGCCAGGTCAGTGACGCCGAACTGGCGCGCGAATACGAACAGGCCGACATCTTCTGCGTGCCTTCGCGCTACGAGTCCTTTGGCATCATCTACGTTGAAGCCATGCGTTACAGCCTGCCCGTGGTGGCGGCCGGTGTGGGAGGCATCCCCGACATCGTGGTCGACGGCGAAACAGGTTTGCTGACGCCGCCTGAAAATTCCCGCGCCCTTGCCGATGCGTTGACCCGGTTGGCGGGTGACCGCATCTTGCGGCAGCGGCTGGGCGCCAACGGCCGCGCGCGCTTCAAGGCGCTGTTTGCCCACGACGTGATCATCGACCGCACGCTCGACGCCTTCTTGCGCATGCTGAAGAGCCGTCAGGCCCCGGTCACCTCGGAGGCCGCCGCCCATGCAGCCGACTGAAGTCATTCCCAGGATTTCCTGGATCACCGGCATCGTCCACGACGGTGATGCCATCAGCGAAACGATCCTTGCCGAACTGGCCGCGCTGGACCAGTTGTGCCGCAGTGAGCGCGTCAACATCGACGCCAAGGTCTATTGCTGCGCGGCCAGCGCGCCTGACGTGCGCATCGAAGTCCTCAGCGACTGGCGCACGATGCTGGCCGATCCGCACTTCCAGACCTCCGACATTTACATCTTCCACTTCGGCGTTTACAACGAGGTGCACCACGCGATGAACTTCGTTCGTCGCGATGCCACGGTGATCGTCTGGTACCACAACATCACGCCGCCGCAGTACGCCCCGGCGGCCGCTGAGGACCTGGCTCACCGCTGCTTCCAGCAGATCGAGAACTTCAAGGTTGCCGACCAGGTCCTGGTCAACTCGGCGTACACCGCCGGTGAGTTGCAGCGCCTGGGGCTGGCCTTGCAGGTGGAGGTAATGCCGCTCTTCGGACCCAATGCCAACGCCCTGGCGACGGCTGGTGCCAAGAACCTGGCGGCCCGTTCACTGGAACCGGCCCACATCCTCTATTGCGGCCGCTTTGTCGATTCCAAATCCGTTCACACGCTGCTGGAAGCGCTGGCCATCTTTGCGGCGGATGACCCTCGTCCGGTGCAGCTCACGCTGGCGGGGCTGCGCGACTACTCCAGCCCAACGTACATCGAACAGTTGCAGGCGCTGGCGCGCGCATTGCCGACGCAGATCGTCGTTCGCTTCGCCTTCGACAGTGATTCGCAAGCCCTGAAGGGCCTGTTCGCCGCCTGCGACTTCTTCGTCATGCCGTCGCTGCACGAAGGCTTCGGCATGCCGGTGATCGAAGCTTTCGCGGCTGACGTGCCGGTGATCTCGACCCGCTGCGGTGCGCTGGCTGAAGTCTGCGCCGGCCTGGCGCTGCACTTTGAAGCGCGCCAGTCGACGGACCTGGCCGCCAAGCTGTCGCTGCTGCTGGCGGCGCTGGATGCGGGCAAGGTGCTGTCTGAACAAGGCGCTGTGCCGCGCGCTGCGTGGACTGCTCAAGCCCAGGCACGGGCGCAGATCTATTCGCGCCCGGCCTACATCCAGCGCTACCAGCACAAGCTGAAGTCCTGGCTGCAGGCGCGCCCCGCGCTGAGCAAGAGCCGCCAGGAGGCCCTGATCAAGCTCCACCACGACGGCGGGCTGTACGAACCCAGTGCGCCTGCGAGTGACCCGTTTGACGCCGCGATTCGCTCGGCGGTGCTGGGCCACGAAGTCGTGTCAAGGTTGCAGGCTGATGCCAGCAGCGGGCTGACCGCGCTGCTGCAGTGGCCGTTTCCGGGGGTCCACCAAAGCCAGGCCGATCTGGCCTACTGGCACAGCGTGCTGGCCAAGAAAGGTGTGCGTGGTGTTATGCAACACCTGGGCAATTCACCCGAAATTCGCGGCGACCGGCACCGTCTTCAAATGGGCGTGTTCCTCTCTTCGGCGGTCAATGCCGTCAGCGCCCAACTCGGCACGGCGGCGACCGAGGCCGAAAGCGCCAAGCGCATCGGCATGCTGCATCACCGGGTCAGGCTGCTGGCCCAATCGTCGAACGCCGACGCCGAATTCGTCCGCGAAGCCTACCGCCTGATCCTCCAGCGTGAGCCTGAAGAGGGCGGGCTGGGTGCCTTTTTCAATGCACTCCGGTCAGGCCACATGACGCGCGACGACGTGCTGCGCGACATCCTGTCCTCCGACGAAGTCAAGCTGCGCTGACGGTCCGTGCGTCATGTCCGGTCACTGCGGGCCTTATGGCGGTCGGTGAGTGATTCGATCAGCCTGCGCAGCAGGGCCTGAGGATCGGTGCGCCGCCGGGGCGCAAAAGAACCAGGCGGCGGTCAGATCGGGCTCGGTGCGATTTTTACTTCTTCAATGCTGCAGTCCAACCAGTCGTCCACCAGGACGCGCACCTCCAGGTCGCTGCAGGCTGACGTCAACTCGAAGGGCACCCTCGCCAGAGTCCCCGCGCCTTCGTTTTTTGCAAAGTCTGCGCGGGCCAGCACCGTCCCGCCACCGCCACCGCCACCGCCCACGGACACGTCAACGCCGACTTCACCCCGGCCCGCCCGCCGGCATGTGCCCACGATCGTGACCGTGAACCGACCAGGATGCAAAGGCTGGTAGGGGCCGAACAGCAGGTAGCCGGCGTGACCCGTGGTCCGGATGGCAGCCCCGACGGGCTCGCCCACTTCAGTTCTGAGCCTCCGGCTGGAGCCGGGCCACGCCAGGGCCGGGCGCGGGGCTGGCGGCGCAAGCGCGATGCAAATGTTGAGCAGCCGCCGCGCCAGCAGCCCCACCTCGTGCGCGGCACGCCAGCCGGCGGCTGCCTGCTGTGTGGCCAGGGCCTGCGGCGACTGGCTGGCGACGCTGGCCAGCGCCTCAGCGATGCCAGCGGCCAACTGCGGGGGCCGCAAGCCAGCAAAGCGAAACACGCTGGCGCCCAGTTCATCGAAGATGCCGATCGGCGTCACCGCCACGGGGCGCGCGGTGGCCATGCCGTGGCGCACGGCGGCACTGGTGGATTCCTGGGTGTCCTGGTACGGGAACACAAGCAGGTCGGCCTCGGCCAACTGCGCGGTGACGTCGTCGTCGCTGAGGTATTCGGTCCGCAATTCGACCAGATCGTCCAGGCCCAGCGTGTCGATCTGAAGGCGCAGCGCAGCGACCAGGTTGCAGGAGGTGGGGTCCGGGTATTCGGCATTGAGCATGCGCAGGCGCACCGGGTTGCCCTGCCGACGCAACAAGTCCACCGCGTCAACCACTTCTGGAAGGCCCTTGTGCGGCAGGCAGAAGCCGAAGGTGGCCACCAAGGGCATCGGGCTCGAGCGCGGCGCGGGCTGCGCGGCAGCTGCAGGTGGAACCTCGATCTGCCTCAGCGGGTGCGGAAAGAGGGCGACGTTATCGACAAGGCCGAACGCCTTCATGCGGTTCAGGTCGGCGATGGAGTGCACCAGCAAACGCTGGCAGCGTGCGAGCGCTGGCGCCAGCGTAGCCAGGCGCCAGTTGGCGTCGCCGGCCAGGGCCGGGGGGTCGCCGGTGGAGTGCATCGTGACGATCAGTGTGCGGCCCGCGTCGATCTGGTCGTGCAGGAAGGCAGCGAGCCTGTGCAGATTGAAGAAACCATAGTTGAACTGCAGCACCAACACGTCCAGCGCTTCGGCGTCGATGCACGCGGCCAACGCCGCGAAGTCGTTGTCTATCTTGTCGGACAGCCAGCAGCGGTGGCAGAAGTCCTCGTCGCTGCGCAGGCGGCCGTCCTGCCGCGGCGCCAGCACGGTGATGCCGGCCTCTGTGGCTTCGATCAGGTGGCGCGAATAGGTCGCGATGCCGCACTTCGTGTTCCAGGTCGTGACCCAACCGATGCGGGGCGGGGCGTGCGGGCTGGTCACCTCTGCCTGCCACTGGCGAACGGCGCCAACCGCCCGCGCCGCCACGTCTGACCAGCGGTAGTTCGTCATCAGCAGCGCGCGGCCGTGTTCGGCCATCGCCAGCCGGCGGCTGGCGGCGCTGGACCGGGCGCGGCGCATGGCGTCGGCCAGAGAAGCCCTGTCGGGCTCGGCCCAGACCGAGCCCTGCAGGCCAAAGTGCGTCTGAGTGGCCGTGAAGCGGTAGTCCACCAACCAGGCGTTGGAGTCGGTGCAGAAGTCGCTCTGGCCGCCCCAGGCGGTGGTGATCACCGCCAGCCCGCTGAGCGTCGCTTCAGCCAGCGGCAGCCCGAAACCTTC
>JAYSYB010000456.1:0-4001 GCA_043716775.1 Rubrivivax sp. | reverse complement strand
AGCTCAGTTGGTAGAGCAGCGCATTCGTAATGCGAAGGTCAACAGTTCGATTCCGTTCACCGGCACCATGATTTGAAGCCCGTTGTGGAAGCCCGTCTGCAGAGCCCGTCAGGTCCAGCACCTGGCGGGTTTTTTTCATGGCAACGTGCTCCATACAATGCAGCGGCATGCGCATTCTCATTGCCAACGACGACGGTTACCTGGCCCCTGGACTGGCCGCCCTGGTGCGGGCCTGCGAAGGGTTGGGTGAGATCGACGTCATCGCCCCCGAGCAAAACGCCAGCGGCACGTCCAACGCGCTGACACTGAGCCGGCCGCTGTCGATCTTTGAGGCCCGTGGCGACCACGTGAAGGGCTTTCGGGTCGTCAACGGCACGCCGTCAGACTGCGTGCACCTGGCGTTGACGGGCCTGCTGGCGCAGCGGCCCGACCTGGTGCTGTCGGGCATCAACAACGGCGCCAACATGGGCGACGACACGCTGTATTCCGGCACCGTGGCCGCGGCCATGGAAGGCTATTTGTTCGGCATCCCGGCGATCGCGTTTTCGCAAGCCGTCAAGGGCTGGGGCGAGATCGACGCGGCCGCGGCTGCCGCGCGGTCTGTGATCGACCAGGTGCTGGCGAGCGGTGCGCTGGCCGGTAAGAGTGGCCTGCCATGGCTCTTGAACGTGAACATCCCGAACCGGGCGGATGCGCCCAGCCTGCCGCGGCGCATTACACGCCTGGGCCGGCGCCACGCCAGTGAAGCCGTGATCCGTCAAACCAACCCGCGCGGCGAAACCATCTACTGGATCGGCCCCGCTGGCGACGCCCGCGAATGTGGGGCCGGCACCGACTTCCACGCCGTGGCCGAAGGCTGCGTTTCGATCACGCCGCTGCAAGTGGACTTGAGCGACCACGCGCGCCTGGGCGACTGGGCGCAGCGGCTTGCCGGAACGTCTGTCAACCCATGAGCCGCGCGCCGCGGTTTCCCCTGGGTCTGGACAAGGTCCACGCCCGGCCCGCCGACCGCGCGCAAACCACCACCGTGCTGCGACCCCAAAGCCCGCTGCAGCATGCGGCGCAGCACCGCGCGCGGCAGGTGGCATCCATTGGTTTGGGGCTGGACTCGGCCGCCGTGCGGCAGCGCATGGTGGGCCGTCTGCGTGCACAGGGTCTGCAAAACGAAGCGGTGCTGCAGGCTCTGGCCAACGTGGAGCGCCACCGTTTTGTGGACACGGCGCTGGCCACGCAGGCCTATGAAGACACGAGCCTGCCCATTGGCCTGTCGCAGACCATCTCCAAGCCTTCAGTGGTGGGGCACATGCTGGCACTGCTGTTTGACGGCGCGGCGGCGCGCGAACTGGGGCACTTGGGCAACGTGCTGGAAATCGGCACCGGCTGCGGGTACCAGGCCGCAGTGCTGCTGCACCTGGCGCGCCGCGTGGTCAGCATCGAAAGGCTGCAGGGCCTGCATGACAAGGCGCGCGCCAACCTGGGGGACAGCCGAAGCGGTGATGGCGGTGATTTGCGCCTGGTGTTTGGCGACGGCTGCCTGGGCCACGCGCCACGGGCGCCGTACCAAAGCATCGTGGCTGCGGCGGGGGGGCAGTCATTGCCGCAAGCCTGGCTGGATCAACTTGCGGTGGGTGGCCGGCTGGTGGCGCCGGTGCAATCCGGGCCTGGCGCAGGGCAGCGTCTGTTGATCGTTGACCGAGGCCCTCAAGGTCTCGTCAGACACGAACAGGATGCCGTCCACTTCGTCCCCTTAAAATCAGGTACGGAATGAGTCAAACCTTACACACGATGCCCAACAAGATCAGGTCGGCCCTGAACCTCAAGCTGACCTTCACGGTGGCCGCTGTGCTGATGCTGGCGGGTTGCGCCAGCAGCAACCACCGCGCGCCCGTTGAAGACCGCGGGGCGGCGGCGCGGCCGCCAGTGGGTGGCGCACCAAGCGCAGGACCAGCCGCAGGCGCAGCAGCGGGCGTTTCACCACAACCCGCCGATACCCCGCCGGCCAAGCCGTTTCCGGGCGCCGAAAACGCCGGCAAGCCGGGCTACTACAGCGTCAGGCCCGGCGACACGCTGATCCGCATCGGCTTGGAAAGCGGTCAGAACTGGCGCGACATTGCGCGCTGGAGCGGCCTGGACAACCCGAACGCCATTGAGGTCGGCCAGGTCTTGCGAGTGGCCCCACCCGTGGCCGATACCAATGTCGCGGTGACACGCCCGGTGGCACCCGGCGGCCGCATTGATGGCAAGCCGCTGGATGGCAAACCGGTGGTGGTTGGGGGGGCACCCGGGGTTGCCGGCGCCGCCGCTCCGCCGGCTTCAGGGCCTGTGGCCGCAGCTTTGCCAAGCGCAGCGCCACCGTCTGGAGCACCGGTCACTGCGGCGCCAACCGCACCAACCGCACCAACCGCATCAACAGCCGCAGCAGGCTCCACACCGGCACCCGTCGCAGCCGCACCTCGCGAGGGCGACGAAGATATCAACTGGGCCTGGCCCGCCAGCGGGCCTGTGGCCACGCCTTTTGACGATGTGAAGAGCAAAGGCTTGGCCATCAGTGGCAAGGCTGGGGATGCCGTGCTGTCGGCGGCTGATGGCCGGGTGGTGTACGCAGGATCGGGTCTGCGCGGTTACGGCAACCTCGTCATCGTCAAGCATAACGCCACCTTTCTCACCGCCTACGCGCACAACCAGGCGCTGCTGGTGAAAGAAGACCAAGTCGTGCGCCGGGGCCAAAAGATCGCGGAGATGGGCTCCAGCGACGCCGACAAGGTGCAGTTGCACTTCGAAATCCGTCGCCAAGGCAAGCCGGTTGATCCGGCGCGCCTGCTCCCGCCGCGCTAGCGCAGCGGGCCAAACGCGGCACACCATGGTCAAACGCGCAGGCTCGCACATCGGGCCTGCGCAAGGCGTGCTACCGCTGTGGGTCATGGGGCTTGAGTTCCGGGCGCATCGAGGTGCACGGCGCAATGGCAGCGACAGCGACCCCAGCGGCGGTGATGACAACGGCGATGCCGACGACCGCCTGAACTGGTGTTCGAGCGGCGAGGCTGCAGACGCCGACAACGAAGAAATGGCGCAGCCGACGCGCTGCGGAGCTACCTGCGCGACATTCGCCGTGCGCCGCTGCTCAACACGGAAGAAGAGCAGGCCACTGCCGCGCTGGCGGGCGGCAACTTTGCTGCCGGCCAGCGCATGATTGAACGCATTCTGCGCCTGATCGTCAGCATCGCCAGGCACTGCATCGGCCGAGGCCTGGCGCTGACTGATCTGATCGAAGAAGGCAACCTCGGGCTGATGCACGCCATCAGCAAGTTCGAGCCGGAACGGGGTTTTCGCTTTTTCACCACGCGTCGTGCTGGATACGGCAAAGCGTCGAGCGCGCTGTCCAGCAGCAGTCGTGCGTGAAACGGCTGCCGGTGCACGTGCTGCATAAACTCAACCAGATGCTGCGGGCGCAGCGCAGCCTGCGCGCGGCGCAGGAGAAAGGCGGCCGCATGTTGTCGCACTAGGGCCAGGCCGCCGCCGTGGGGCGTCCGGTGCAGGAAGTGGTGCAGTTGCAGCTTCAGTTCGTTAGCGGCGCGGCAAGCAACACTTGGCCAAGCACACTTACAGGTGGCCCAATTTTCGCTCGGGGCTGCCCGCGCTACCTTCAGCCATTGCACAGACAGCCAGCGCCGTGCAGCCAGCACTGCGGCGCGCATCGTGCCCGATCACCACCCGCAGATCGGCGAGCGTCGAACCCGCGGGAGCGGGTAAGACATCGGCATCCACCGGCATGCGTTGTGCAATCAAACGCGCCTGCTTGGCCTTGCCGGGGCGGTACAGAACCTGTGTCGAGACACTCTTGTAGGGCGGCAGATTGGCCAGGCGACGAACGTGGATGCCTTGCTCCTGCAGCAGGTCGCGCATGCGAGCGGCCGCACCACCCACACCGTTGCCGTTCATGATTTCGATGCTGAAAGGGTCCTGTCGCGGCTGCAGCGGCGCGGCCTCGCTTGTGACGCTGG
>JAYSYB010000455.1:0-12013 GCA_043716775.1 Rubrivivax sp. | reverse complement strand
GCAACGACCGCCGCCGCGCCGACCGCCGCGGCGCGCTGGGACGGCGGCATGACGATTCCGAAGTCGACGCCGAGTCCTACTTCGATCCCGGCTGGCTGGCCTCGGGCGACTCGCCCACCGACAGCCGCTTCATCGACCGCCAGTCGCGCCGTCTGGTGCACGCCCAGGACACGGCCTTTGTGCGTGTCTACCGCACCTATGTCGCGGCGCGCGCGGCCGTCAGCGTGGGCTTGGTGGCCGTGCCCAGTTTCAGCGGCTTGACGGGGCTGCGCGCGTCCGAGTGGCTGGTGCTGGTGTCGCTGGCCTATGCGGTGCAGGCCATCACGCTGTGGCTGCTGCCGCGCTTCAGTGCGCTGCCCAACCACGCGCCCAACCAGGCCCGGGAGCAGGCCCGCCAACGTCGGCGCCAATGGCTGGCCACCATCGGTGTGGATGTGCTGGCCTTCACGCTGCTGCACTTGCTGGAGGTGGGCGCGTCCTTCAACTACGCCGCACTGCTGGTGCTGCCGGTGCTGATGGCGGGCGTGCTCACGTCGCGCCTGCTGGCGCTGGGCACGGCGGCGGCCGTCGCGCTGGTACTGCTGCTGGTGGCTTGGCGCGCGTCGGGCACGGCGGACGGGCCGGCGCTGATGCTGCAAAGCGGCCTGGCGGGCATGGGCCTCTTCATGATCACGCTGCTGGCGGGCGAACTGGCGGCGCGCTTGGCGCGCGAAGAACTGGCCGCACGCGGCAGCCTGGAACTGGCGCGCCAACAAGCGCAGCTCAACCGCCTGGTGATTGAAGAAATGGCCGACGGCGTGCTGGTGGTGGACCGCCGGCTGCTGGTGCGTGCGGCCAACCCGGCAGCGCGCGCGCTGCTGGTCGACCAGGGCCTGGGGCCGGCGGCACCCTTCATGCTGGACCGCAACCCGAACTGGGTGGGCGTCCTGCAAGCGGCTGAGCGGGCCCTGGCCAGTGGCCAGTGGCCTGACGCCGGGCAGGACGTGATGCTGGTCTTTGGCGAAGGCCACACGCGCACGCTGCGCATGCGGGTGCGCTTCATGCGCAGCCGCGGACCGGAGAGAACAGCTGAAAGGTCAACCGACGACCCCGCCGAAGACCGCAACGCCGAGCCCGCCGCCGTGCTGTTGCTGGAAGACCTGCGGACCCTGCAGGCGCGCATTCGCCAGGAAAAACTCGCCGCGATGGGGCGCGTCTCGGCCGGCATCGCGCACGAAATCCGCAACCCGCTGGCGGCCATCTCGCAAGCCAACGCGCTGCTGATGGAAGACAACCTGCCGCCGCCTCAGCAGCGCCTGGCCGCCATGGTGGCCGACAACGTCGAGCGGCTCAAGCGCCTGGTGGACGATGTGATGGAAGTGGCACCCGGCGCCGAGCCGCCGCTGGGCAACATTGATGCCAGTGCGACGGTGGGCAATGCGGCGTCTGAATGGGCGCGCACGATGCAGTTGCCAATGGGTGCCAGCAGCCGGCTGCGCGCCGAGATCAGCAATGAGCCGCTCGGCGTGAGCTTTGACCCTGAGCACCTGCGCCGCGTGCTGGTCAACCTGCTGGACAACGCGCACCGCCATGCCAGCGCGGCACCGGGCGCGGTCTTCCTGCGCTTGGCGGCACGCGACGAAGGTTGGGTTGTGTTGTCGGTGCTGAGTGACGGGGCGCCGATTGCACCGGAGGTCGAGCGCCTGCTCTTCGAGCCCTTCTTCTCTACGCGAAGCCGGGGCTCCGGGCTGGGCCTGTATATTTGCCGCGAGTTGTGCGAGCGGTATGGCGCCAGCATCGAATACCGCCCGCGTCCCGCTGCCGAGCGGCTGCGCAACGAATTCCTGGTCAGCATGCGCCGCGTGGTCATGGCAGGCGCGGTACCTGTGCTGCCACTGGACACTGTTTGATGCCGCTGCAGGCCCGCGCTGCTCGTTAACACCAGGCCCCCTTGAACCCGCCCCCAAACCCCCGCCTGCTAGTCGTTGACGACGAGCCCGATCTGCGCACGCTGTATGAGCTGACGCTGCTGCGCGAAGGCTACAAAGTCGAGAGCGCGGGCACTGTCGAAGAAGCCTGGACGCTGCTGCAGGAGCGCGGTGCGGGCGGCTACCAACTCGTGATTACCGACATGCGGCTGCCCGACGGCAGCGGCCTGGACCTGTTGCGCCGCATAGACGAAAAAGGCCAGGGCGAAAAGGCCGTCGTCATCACCGCGTACGGCTCGCCGGAAAACGCGGTGGAGGCGCTCAAGGCGGGGGCCTATGACTACCTGACCAAGCCCGTGGACTTGCGACAGTTTCGTGCCGTGGTGGCGTCGGCGATGGGGCGTCTGCCGGGTGGACCGGGTGCGGGTGCGGGTGCGCTGCCGGTGCAACCCGTGCACGCAGCGGCCCGCAACACGCCGACACGGCGCACGGCGCTGGAGCGGCTGCTGGGTGAATCGGTGGCCATGCAGCAGGTGCGCAGCCTGGTTGAAAAGGTCGCGCGCAGCATGGCGCCGGTGCTGGTGCATGGTGAGTCCGGCACCGGCAAGGAGCTGGTGGCGCGGGCCATCCACGATTGTTCACCGCGGGCGGCCGGCCCCTTTGTGGCCGTCAACTGCGGCGCGATTCCTGAGGCGCTGTTGGAAGCTGAATTTTTTGGCTACCGCAAAGGTGCGTTTACTGGCGCCAACGACGACCGCGACGGTTTTTTCCAGGCCGCGCAAGGCGGCACGCTGTTTCTGGACGAGATCGGTGACCTTGCGCTGGCCATGCAGAGCAAGCTGCTGCGCGTGATTCAAGAGCGCGCGGTGCGGCCCATCGGCACCGTGAACGAGGTGCCGGTAAACGTGCGCATCGTCAGCGCCACGCACCGCGACCTGGTGGCTGAAGTGCAGGCAGGGCGTTTCCGGCAAGACCTGTTCTACCGCCTCAACGTCATCCGCATCGGCGTGCCGCCACTGCGCGAAAGGCTCGCCGATGTGCCGGCAATCTGCACCGCCGTCATCGAACGCATCGCACGCGACGCGGGTGTCACGCCGCTGCCCGCGCTGACGGCCGACGCCATGCACCACCTGCTGCGCTACCCCTTTCCTGGCAACGTGCGCGAGCTTGAAAACCTGCTGCATCGCGCCCTGGCGTTGTCCACCGAGACAGCCATCGAGCGGGCTGACCTGGGGTTGCCGGAATCGCTCCTGCCCGATGCGGCTGCGGCGCCGGCAGCGGCCGATATTGAAGTGGCGCCCAGCAAGGCAGGGGCCAGGGCCTCAGCCCACGTGAGCGCTGCATTGCCGTTGGCCCTGCCCAGCGACCTGGCGGCTTATCTGGACGCCGTTGAACGCGACATCCTCGAACGTGCGCTTGAACGCCACCGCTACAACCGCACTGCGGCCGGCGCGAGCCTCAACCTGTCGCTGCGTCAGATGCGGTATCGCATGGCGCGCCTGGGGGTAGGGTCGGGCGTGGGCGTGGGCGCGGCCGACGGCGACGCGGCCTGAAGGCTTGAGATTCGCGATGTCGCGGCGCGCCGTCTGGCATGAAGGCTGGTGGGCTGGCGCGCAGCACTGCCCGTCGCCCAACTTCGGCCCGCGACCTGCCGGCGAAACGGTGTCGCTGGTGGTCGTGCATTCCATCAGCCTGCCACCCGGCTGTTTCAGCGGTGACGCCGTGCAGCGGCTCTTCACCAACCGGCTGGAATGGGACGCGCACCCGTATTACGACAGCATCCGCGGCCTGCGCGTGTCGGCGCACTTCTTCGTCCGCCGCAGTGGCCGCACGCAGCAGTTCGTCTCGTGCGAAGCGCGCGCCTGGCACGCCGGGGTGTCGCGCTGGCGCGGGCGCGAAGGGTGCAACGACTGGTCGATCGGCATCGAGCTAGAAGGGCTGGAAGGCGGCGCATTCGAGCCCGCGCAGTACCGGCAGCTGGCGCGGCTGCTGAATGTTTTGCGGCGCCGCTATCCCGTGGCCGAAGCTGTTGGGCACGAACACGTGGCACCCGGCCGCAAGGCCGACCCGGGTGCAGGCTTTGACTGGCTGCGGCTGCGCCGCACGCTGCGCCGCAGCGGGCCGCGCCTGCCGGTGATCAAAGCCGTAAAGGCCTGACGCCGCGCGGCTTTGCCGGCGATTTCCGCCGTCGCACCAAGGCCGCCGCGGTGCGGTGCGCGCGCAGCGAGCGGTCACGCGGGGTGCCGCGCCGCGCACCCCAAGAAGCAGGTCCAAAGCTGCATTGGGGGCTTCTTCCTGCAAGGCGGGTAGCCCCTCAAAAAACACTAGCCCTAGTGGCTTGAAGGGGTGGCCTACCCCAGATATAGTGCTTGCGTGTGAACAGCGCGTGACAGCGTCGCCGCATAAAACACAAGACCGGACCGGGATTGGATCGGGACTGCAGCATGCCTTGAACTGCGCTACACCCGCCTTGTTCAACCGCCCCGAACGACACACCCCGCCTGCAGATCCTGCCGCCCCGTCTTGCCGCAAATTTATCGAGCCCGCCGCACGGCGCGCCGCAGAACAGCCCACCCGGACATTTCAGAGGGAATTGAATGCAATCTATCCAGAGCAGCGCCGTCACCGCGGCCAACACCACCACGGGCACCGCCACCAGCAGCACCACCGCCCGCAACCCGGCCACAACGCTGACCGTCGGCGCGCCCGGCACCGCCTTTGCGGGCTACCAGATCATCCGACGCAACGGCGCGGTGGTGGCTTTTGAGCCCAGCAAGATTGCTGTTGCATTGACGAAAGCCTTTCTTGCCGTGCACGGCACGCAGGGCGCCGCGTCCGCCAGCGTGCGTGAAACGGTAGAGCAGCTCACCGAGTCCGTGGTGCGCGCCCTGCTGCGTTCGCGCCCGGGCGGTGGCACCTTCCATATTGAAGACGTGCAGGACCATGTTGAACTGGGCCTCATGCGCAGTGGCCACCATGAAGTCGCACGGGCCTACGTGCTCTACCGCGAACGCCGTTCACAAGAACGCGCACGCCAGGTCACGCCGGCGCCTGTCAAGCTGGCCGAGCTGCATGTGATCGAAGGCGGCCAGCGCGTGCCGCTGGACATGAACGCGCTGCGGGCGCTGGTGGAATCGGCTTGCGCCAACCTGGGTGCCGACGTGAAGGCCGAGCCCATCCTGGCCGAGACGCGGCGCAACCTCTATGACGGCGTGCCGATCGACGAGGTCTACAAAGCCGCCATCCTGGCCGCGCGCACGCTGATTGAAAAGGAACCCGGCTACACGCGTGCCACCGCACGCCTGCTGCTGCACACCATCCGCCGCGAGATCCTGGGCGCTGAGGTGACGCAGGCGCAGATGAGCGAACGCTACGCCGAATACTTTCCGCAGTACATCAAGAAGGGTGTTGGCGCTGAGTTGCTGGACGAAAAGCTGCTGCAGTTTGATCTGGCGCGCCTGGGCGCTGCCATCGATGCCAGCCGCGACCTGCAGTTTGACTACCTTGGCCTGCAGACGCTATACGACCGCTACTTCCTGCACATCGAAGAGTTGCGCATTGAGATGCCGCAGGCCTTCTTCATGCGTGTCGCTATGGGGTTGGCGTTGGGCGAGATCGACCGCGAAGCGCGCGCCATCGAGTTCTACAACGTGCTGTCGAAGTTCGACTTCATGAGCAGCACGCCGACGCTCTTCAACAGCGGCACGCGGCGTTCGCAGCTGTCCAGTTGCTACCTGACGACGGTGGCCGATGACCTGGACGGCATCTATGAAGCGCTGAAAGAAAACGCGCTGCTCAGCAAGTTTGCCGGCGGCCTGGGCAACGACTGGACGCGTGTGCGTGCCCTGGGCAGCTACATCAAGGGCACCAACGGCAAGAGCCAGGGTGTGGTGCCGTTCCTGAAGGTCGTCAACGACACGGCGGTGGCTGTCAACCAGGGTGGCAAGCGCAAGGGTGCGGTGTGCGCGTACCTGGAGACCTGGCACCTGGACCTGGAAGAGTTTCTGGAACTGCGAAAAAACACCGGCGACGACCGCCGGCGCACGCACGACATGAACACCGCCAACTGGATCCCCGCTCTCTTCATGCGGCGCGTGGTGGAAGGCGGCGACTGGACGCTTTTCTCGCCATCAACCTGCCCCGATCTGCACGACAAGTTTGGCAAGCCCTTTGAAGAGGCCTACACCGCGTATGAAGCCAAGGTGGACCGCGGCGAGATCAAGCTCTACAAGCGCATGCCCGCCAAGGACCTGTGGCGCAAGATGTTGTCGATGCTGTTCGAAACCGGGCACCCCTGGATCACCTTCAAGGACGCCTGCAATGTGCGCTCACCTCAGCAGCATGTGGGCGTGGTGCACTCGTCCAACCTGTGCACCGAAATCACGCTGAACACGTCCGACACTGAAATCGCGGTCTGCAACCTCGGCAGCATCAACCTTGTGCAGCACCTGAAGGACGTTGATGGTGGAAAGACGATCGACCAGGTCAAGCTGCGGCAGACCGTGAGCACGGCGATGCGCATGCTCGACAACGTCATCGACATCAACTACTACGCCGTGAAGAAGGCGCGCGACAGCAACCTGCGCCACCGCCCGGTGGGCCTGGGGATCATGGGCTTCCAGGACAGCCTGTACCAATTGCGCACGCCGTATGCCAGCGCGGAAGCCGTGGAATTCGCCGACCGTTCGATGGAAGCCGTGTGCTACCACGCCTACTGGGCCAGCACCGACCTGGCGGCAGAACGCGGCCGCTACAGCAGCTACCGCGGGAGCCTCTGGGACCGCGGCATCCTGCCCCAGGATTCGCTGGACTTGCTGGCCGACGCCCGCGGTCTGTCTTCGGACGGACAGCAGTACGTGCAGGTGGACCGGTCCACCACACTCGACTGGCCCGCGCTGCGTGCGCGCATTGCCGAGCACGGCATGCGCAACAGCAACTGCGTGGCCATCGCGCCCACGGCGACCATCAGCAACATCATCGGTGTCGACGCGTCGATCGAACCCAGCTTCGGCAACCTGTCGGTCAAGAGCAACCTGTCGGGCGAGTTCACGGTGGTGAACGAGTACCTGGTGCGCGACCTGAAGAAGCTGGGTCTGTGGGACGACGTGATGGTCATGGACCTGAAGCACTTCGACGGTTCGCTACGCCCCATCGACCGCGTGCCTGAAGAACTCAAGCGCCTGTACGGCACGGCTTTTGAAGTTGATGCGACGTGGCTCATCGAAGCCGGCTCGCGGCGCCAGAAGTGGATCGACCAGGCGCAGTCGCTCAACATCTACATGGCCGGTGCATCGGGCCGCAAGCTCGACGAGACCTACAAGCTCGCGTGGCTGCGCGGCTTGAAGACGACGTACTACCTGCGCACCACCAGCGCCACCTACTCCGAGAAGTCCACGGTTGCTGCGGGCTCGCACAACGCGGTGGCGTCATCGCAGGCGGGGGGCGTTGGCGGTGTTGCGGCGGTTGCTGCATCGGCAGTCATGGAACCTGCCACCGACATCAAGTTCTGTTCAATCGACACCCCCGATTGCGAGGCCTGTCAGTAGGCCTGTCAGTTGGTCAGTCAGTAGGTAAGTCAGTAGGTCAGTCGGTGGGCGTGATGAAGTCGTCGCCGCGGCCGATGGATGAGCCTTAGTCGATGCGCTGCGGCAACAACGAGAACGCCGCCATGTCAACCAGTGCTTGGTGTTTGCCAACAACACTCGGATAATTCGAAGCTATAGGAAGTACTCACATGCTGGTCTGGGAAGACGAAGTCAAAAGCAATTTGAATCACGCTGTGGCGCCCGCGCTTTTCGACGCGCCGCGCGAAGCCGCGATGGCATCGATGAATGCGCCGCTGAAGGCTGCATTGTTGACAACCGCATCGGTAACGACATTCGCACCAGCGACCGTGTCGGCTGCGGTGGCCAAGGCTAAGGCTCTTGCTGTGCCACTTGCCGTGCCGCTCGTCGGGCCACTTGCCGTGCCGCTCACCTCACCGCCCGCTGCCACACGCCGCGTCAACGCCGCCGACAAACGCATCATCAACGGCCAGACCGATGTCAACCAGCTCGTGCCTTTCAAGTACAAGTGGGCCTGGGAGAAATACCTTTCCAGTTGCGCCAATCACTGGATGCCGAACGAGGTCAACATGTCGCGCGACATCGCGACCTGGAAAGACCCGAACGGCCTGACCGACGACGAGCGTCGCATCATCAAGCGCAACCTCGGCTTCTTCGTAACCGCCGATTCACTGGCTGCCAACAACATCGTGCTTGGCACCTATCGCCACATCACGGCGCCTGAATGCCGGCAGTTCCTTTTGCGCCAAGCTTTTGAAGAGGCGATCCACACCCACGCCTACCAGTACATCGTTGAAAGCCTCGGTCTTGACGAGAGCGAGATCTTCAACGCGTACCACGAGGTCGCGTCAATCCGCGAGAAAGACGAATTCCTGATCCCGTTCATCGACGCGATCATGGACCCCAACTTCCACACCGGCACGCCCGAGACTGACCAGACCCTGCTCAAGAGCCTGATTGTCTTTGCGTGCCTGATGGAAGGCCTCTTCTTCTATGTCGGCTTCACGCAGATCCTGTCGATGGGCCGGCAGAACAAGATGACGGGCGCGGCCGAGCAGTACCAGTACATCCTGCGCGACGAGTCGATGCACTGCAACTTCGGCATCGACCTCATCAACCAGATCAAGCTCGAGAACCCGCACCTCTGGACCCCGGCCTTCAAGGCCGAAATCAAGGCGCTCTTCGAAAAGGCGGTGGAGCTGGAATACCGCTACGCCGAAGACACCATGCCGCGCGGCGTGCTGGGCCTTAACGCCAACATGTTCAAGGGTTATCTGCGCTACATCGCCAATCGGCGCGCCACGCAGATCGGCCTGGAGCCTTTGTTCCCCAACGAAGAGAACCCATTTCCCTGGATGAGCGAAATGATCGACCTGAAGAAGGAACGCAACTTCTTCGAGACCCGAGTTTTCGACTACCAGACCGGCGGTGCGCTGGCGTGGGACTGAACATTCAGCCCCAAGCCATCCGTGCTGCAGTACGTGAACCGCTGTCCCATACGGGCCGGCAGTTGTGCGTGAGTGAAAGATCAAGATTGACGAACCAAGGCTGGCACCAGACCAAGGCCAGGTTCGTGACCCCGTTCATCGCACTGGGGCGACCGCCAAGGGGCGCAAGCCTTGCGGCAGACCACCGGGCGATGAATCACCGCGCTGCCAGACGTAGCGCGGCGTTTTTTGTAACTTGATCAAGGAGATCGTTATGGCAACTGCAAAGAAGGCCGCTCCGGCCAAGAAGGCCGCGGCAAAGAAGGCTGCTCCGGCAAAGAAGGCCGCCCCGGCCAAGAAGGCTGCACCGGCCAAGAAGGCTGCACCGGCCAAGAAGGCTGCCACGAAGAAGGCCGCCCCGGCCAAGAAGGCTGCACCGGCAAAGAAGGCTGCGGCGAAGAAGGCCGCCCCGGCCAAGAAGGCTGCGGCGAAGAAGGCAGCCCCAGCCAAGAAGGCTGCAGCAAAGAAGGCCGCCCCGGCTAAGAAGGCTGCACCGGCTAAGAAGGCGGCTGCGGCGAAGAAGCCGGGCTCCAAAAAGCCGGCTGCAAAAAAGGCGGCAAAGAAGGCGGCTCCTACCGCACCCACTGCTCCAGCTGCGCCAGCGCCTGCGAAGACGACGCTGAACCCGGCGGCGGCTTGGCCATTCCCGACGGGCAACAAGCCCTGACGAATCGGTGGCTTGCAAGCGTGAATGCGCTTGCCTCGCTATCAAGTGCGAAGAGCCCGGCCGCTGCTGGGCTCTTTTTTTGGTCTTTGCGGAATCCATAGAAATATCGCGGAACAAATCGTAGTCCGCGTGTATGTTTTTTTTGTGGCATAGGCTGAAAGTACAACGATGACTTCTCCCTTGGTAGCAAGACTAGAAACTGAACTTCGTGGCGCTACTGACCCAGTTGAAAGAGGTGCTCTGTCAGCTGAACTAGCGTGCTATGAAGCTCGAATAGGTGACTTTGAAAGGGCAGAGGTCAGAAGGGTCGAATTGCGGAAGGAGTTTGGGGACGGCCATAGCGCACGTGTTTCGATTCTGATCATGTGCCTTGAAGGATTGCTTTTGTACTTCAAGGATTTGGATCCAAGAGCGCGTGATCGTTTGTTTCGAGCGAATTTGCTTAGTACCGCCTGTCGTCAGAGTGCGCTCATCGCACTGACATCAGCGTGGCTGGCGCACATTGACTTCAACCAAGGGCGTTTCAGCTCTATGGCAATCGCAATCTCCAAATGCTTTGAGGCGATAGATGCAGACGATGGCAGCGCCATGTGCAGGGTGTCCCTGGTGCTCGGTGATTCATTTTCGTTTGTTGGCCAAGCGCCTCTATCAAGAACTTGGTACGAGCACGCACGTGTCGTGGCCAGTCGTATTGGGGACCAAGCTGCGGTCGGAGCATTGACTTATAACCGGGCAGCGCTGCACGTTGCTTCAGCTAGAGTGCGGCGCTTGACTTCTAGTCTCGAAACATCTGAAGTTAACTACATAGACGCCGAGGTCAGATCGGCCATTAACTACCAGTACGTTGCGAGACTCGCGTCACTTGATCACCTTTTGCGCGCATCGCGCATAGGTGTGCTAATACTTCAGGAGAAGTACCACGACGCGGCACTTGCAATCTCCGAAGTAATTGATTTACCTGAAGTTCCAGCAGGCTCTGCGGAACTGGCTCTTCTTCGCGCCGACTATGCTCATAGCTTAGCTCGGCTCCAGCAGTTTTCGCTCGCGGCATCCGAGGCGCACAAGGCTATATCAATATCATTTGCTGGTTTCGACCCTGATGATCGCGCGGTGATATTCGGGGCGTTGAGCGACTACAGCGCTGCGGCGGGCGATAGTGCTCAGGCAGAAAATTTCCGACGGCATCAACAAACGGCCCTTTCTGAACATCAGGAGACGATCAAGGAGTTGACGGGACTGTTGGAGCAGTACTCAGCGGGTCCGGGAAAGCCAACTTAGCTGACATTGGCTTTCGACATTGATCACCCCCCCATAGAAAAACTTCATATTCTCAAAAGATGCCCCCCACCATCGCCCTCCTAATGGGCTCCTCCAACGACTGGGACACCCTTCGACACGCCGCTGAAATCCTTGACCGGTTTCAGGTGCCTTTTGAAAAGCGCGTCGTCTCCGCCCATCGCATGCCGGACGATATGTTTGCCTTTGCGGAAACGGCTGCTGGCCGTGGTTTGCGCGCAATCATTGCCGGCGCGGGTGGGGCGGCGCATTTGCCGGGGATGCTGGCGGCGAAGACCACGGTGCCGGTGCTAGGGGTGCCGGTGGCCAGCAAGCATCTCAGCGGCCTCGACTCCTTGTATTCGATCGTGCAGATGCCCAAGGGCGTGCCGGTCGCAACCTTTGCCATCGGTGCGGCGGGCGCGGCGAATGCGGCCTTGTTTGCGGTGGCGATGTTGGCGGCGCATGACGACAGGCTGCGCGCGCAGCTGGACACTTTCCGCAACGAGCAGACTGTCGCAGCGCGCGCGATGACGCAGGATTTGCAATGACAACGGTGTCGTTGACACCGCCCGCACCGCCGGCGACACCGGCCGAACCGGGCGTGGTCACGCTCGGCGTGATGGGCGGCGGCCAACTGGGCCGCATGTTCGTTCACGCCGCGCAGGTGCATGGCTTCCGCGTGCAAGTGCTGGAACCCGATGCCGCCAGCCCCGCGGGGGCCGCAGCTGACGGCCACTTGCGGGCGGCTTATCTCGACTTGTCGGCACTGGATGAACTGGCGCGCCGCTGCGTGGCGGTGACGACGGAATTCGAGAACGTGCCCGCTGCAGCACTGCGCCACCTGGCGCTTTCGCGCCGGACCTCCCCACCCGCCGATGCGGTGGAGATCTGCCAGCACCGCGCCCGTGAAAAGGCGTGCTTCGCGGCCGCCGGAGTGGCCTGCGCGCCCTACGCGCTGGTCTCTACGGCTGCTGATGAAGAGGCGGTGGATGCGTCCCTGTTCCCCGGCATCCTCAAGACTGCCAGCCTGGGCTACGACGGCAAGGGTCAGGCTGTGGTGGCGCAGCGCGAGGACCTGGCTGCCGCATGGGATACGCTGGGTGGTGTGCC
>JAYSYB010000454.1:0-4018 GCA_043716775.1 Rubrivivax sp. | reverse complement strand
CAGGTGTTGTTTGACGACCCGGCGGCCTTTGCCAACGCCAACACGCTGATCGAACTGCAGCAGTTGCTTTGAGAATCCACACGACACCCAATCGGGAGTTTTCATGACCGACCCCGCACGCTTCGAGCTGTATTCCTTCTGGCGCACTTCAGCGACCTACCGCGTTCGCGTCGCCTTCAACCTGAAGGGCGTTCAGCCGCAGGAACACAACGTCAACATCGACGCCGGTGAACAGCGCAGTGAAGCCTTTCTCAAGATCAATGCGATGGGCGCGATCCCGGCACTGATCGACCGTGACGCAGGGCCTGCTGGTCCACTTGCCACGCCGCTGACGCAGTCGCTGGCGATCCTTGAGTTTCTGGATGAGACCTATCCCACGCCCCCGCTCTTGCCCACCAACCCCCACGGCCGCGCGCGCGTGCGCGCGCTGGCTGCCATGCTGGCGGCAGACACCCACCCGCTGATCACGCCGCGCGTCAAAAAGTACCTGACGACCGCGGGCGGCTTTGACGACGCCGCCTGGCGCGCATGGCAGATCCACTGGTTCAGCACGGGCCTGCAGGCCCTCGAACAGCGCCTGGCTGGCGATGCACAGACCGGTACTTTCTGTCATGGCGACACACCGACCGTGGCCGACATCTGCCTGGCCAGCATCGTCGTGGTGATGCGCATCTTCAAAATCGAAGTCACCGGCATCCCTACCGTGCTGCGCGTCATGGCGGCCTGCGAAAAGCTCGACGCCTTTGCCAAGGCAGACCCCGCACGCCAGGTGGGTGCGCCGCAGGGCTGACAGCACTGCCGCGGCCCCGACGGTCCGGCTGAAGGCAATCGCACGCCAGCAAGTTTGGAGGCGGGCGTGCTCATGCGGCGCATGCCAGAGTGCGCGCTGGGACAACGGTGGCCGGGCCGACAGCCCGCAACCTTCCCGACAAGGTGCATCGGGCCTTGCGCATGCGGGCTTTTATCTGGCAACGGGCCGAACTCAGCGACGAGGAATCTGCCGTCCTCGAGAAGCAGCGACTTCATTCCCCATCGCCCGCCCACCCCTAAAAATTCCCCCGCCCGGCACCACCCCGCCTGGCACCACCCCGCCCGGCACCACCCCACCCGGGCCTACCCGCACCGCGCAGTACTTGAATTCCGGAATCTTCGCCACCGGGTCCAGCGCGGGATTGGTGAGCTTGTTGATGGCTGCCTCAAACCAGCAAAAGGCCACAAACACCGCCCCGCGCGGCGTGCCTTCGTCGGCGCGCGCGTACAGGCTGACCTGGCCGCGGCGCGATGCGATGGTCATCAACTCACCAGGCAGCACGCCCAGCGCGGCCAGTTCCAGCGGGTGCATCCAGGCGACGGGGTCGGGCTCGATGGCATCGAGCACAGCGCTGCGGCGGGTCATGCTGCCGGTGTGCCAGTGTTCCAGCTGTCGGCCGGTGATCAGGACCAGTGGATAGTCGGTGTCGGGCTGTTCGTCGGCCGGAATGATGTCGGCGGGCACAAAGTGCGCGCGGCCTGATGCGGTGGGGAAATGGTCAGTGAAGACGACGCGTTCACCCACATCGCCTTCCTGGGTGCAGGGGTAGGTGACGGCGCCGTCTTGCTGCAGCCGCTGCCAGCTGATACCGGCAATGGTGGGCATGAGGTGGCGCATTTCTTCAAACACGCGGCCGGCTGCGTCGTCGCAGTCGGTGGGGGTGGCGCCGTAGTGGGACCAGTCCAGGCCGAGCTGTTCCGCCAGCGCGGTAATGATCCACAAGTCCTGTCGCGCCTGGCCCGGCAGGCCCAGCGCACGGCGGCCCATCTGCACCAGGCGGTCGGTGTTGGTGAAGCTGCCTGTCTTCTCGACGAAGGCCGAGGCCGGCAACACCACGTCGGCCAGGCAGGCGGTTTCAGTCATGAAGATGTCCTGCACCACCAGCATGTCCAGCTTGCACAGCGCGTCACGCGCGTGCTGCGCGTCGGGGTCGCTCATCGCAGGGTTTTCGCCCATGATGAACATGCCGCGCACCTGATCCGCTACCTCATCGGTCAGGATGGCTTGCATGACTTCGACCACCGTCAAGCCCTTGTTCAGGTCGAGCGACTCAGCGTCCACGCCCCAGGCCGCCGCCCAGCGGGCGCGCACCGCCGGGTCTTCGACGTGCTGGTAGTCGGGGTACATCATGGGGATCAGGCCAGCGTCCGACGCCCCCTGCACATTGTTCTGGCCGCGCAGCGGATGCAACCCGGTGCCGGGTCGGCCGATCTGGCCGGTCATCAGCGCCAGTGCGATCAGGCAACGCGCGTTGTCGGTGCCGTGCACATGCTGCGACACGCCCATGCCCCACAAGATCATCGACCCCTTCGACGTGGCGTACAGCCGCGCCACCTCGCGCACGGTGGCCGCACTGATGCCGGTGATGGGCGCCATCAATTCGGGGCTGAAGGCCCGCACGTTGGCGGCCAGTGCGTCGTAGCCATCGGTGCGCGCGCCGATGAAGGCCCGGTCCACCAGGCCTTCTTCGACGATGACGTGCATCAGACTGTTGAGCAGCGCCACGTCGGTGTCGGGCTTGAAGGGCAGGTAATGCAGCGCATGACGCGCCAGTTCGCTGCGCCGCGGGTCGATGACGATGAGCTTGGTGCCGCCGCGAACCGCGTTCTTGATCCATGTGGCGGCCACCGGGTGGTTGACCACCGGGTTGGCGCCGATGACGATGACCACATCGGCATGCACCACGTCCATCACCGGGTTGCTGACCGCGCCGGAACCGATGCCTTCCAACAATGCGGCCACACTGCTGGCGTGGCACAGGCGGGTGCAGTGGTCGACGTTGTTGCTGCCGAAGCCCAGGCGCACAAGTTTCTGGAACAGGTACGCCTCTTCGTTGCTGCCTTTGGCCGAGCCGAAGCCAGCCAGGGCTTTTGGGCCCCACGTGTCGCGGATGCGGCGCAAGCCGCCGCCAGCGACCGCCAACGCTTCTTCCCACGTCGCTTCGCGAAAGGTGCCCATGGCCACCGCCGGGTCGCTGCTGGCGTGTGAGTCCTTGGCTGCAGCATTTGGCGCGTCCGTGCGGCGAATCAACGGCACCGTCAGTCGATGCGGATGGCGTGCGTAGTCAAAGCCGTAGCGGCCCTTCACACACAGGCGGCCCTGGTTGGCCAGGCCGTTCTTGCCTTCGACGAAGGTGATGCGGTCGTCCTTGACGTGCACGATGAGCTGACAGCCCACACCGCAGTACGGGCATAGTGACTCCACCGACTGGTCAGGCACGGCCATCGCCACGCCTCTTGCGGGCGACAGCGCGCCGGTGGGGCAGGCTTGCACACATTCGCCGCAGGCCACGCAGGTGCTGTCCGCCATGGCGTCGCCCATGTCGAAGACGATCTGCGCCTGTTCACCACGAAAGGCCAGGCCGATGACGTCGTTGACCTGCTCGTCGCGGCAGGCGCGCAGGCAGCGCGTGCACTGGATGCAGGCGTCCAGGTTGACGGCTATTGCCGGGTGGCTCAAGTCCGCCGCGATGGTGGCGCGGGCAGCGAAGCGTGGCTTGCCCACGCCAAGCTGGGCTGTCCACTGGTCCAACTCGTTGTGCCTTGTGTGCGCCACCTCGGGCATGTCGGATTGCAGCAGTTCCAGCACCATCTGCTGCGCCTTCAGCGCGCGCGGGCTGCTGCTGTTGACGTGCATGCCGGCGGTGGGCTTGCGGCAGCACGACGCGGCAAGCACCCGTTCGCCCTGCACTTCCACCATGCAGGCGCGGCAGTTGCCGCTCGGTTCCAGACCCTCGCTGAAACAGAGGTGGGGAATCTGCGCACCGTGGCGCTGCGCGATCTGCAAGATGGATTCGTCGGCACGGCCGCTGCACGGTTGGCCGTTGAGCGTGAAGTGGACGGTGGGCGATTCCAGCAAGGCCCGCTCTGCGCGCGTGGCGGCGTTCATGGCGTCGGCTCCTGCGCGAGTTCATGCTGAAAGTATTTGATGACGCAGTCCACCACATTGGGTGCCGCCTGCCCGAGGCCGCAGATGGAGGCGTCGCGC
>JAYSYB010000453.1:0-12078 GCA_043716775.1 Rubrivivax sp. | reverse complement strand
GGAAGCCGGCATCACCGACTACAAGTGGATCGACTGGTACCGCGAACACCCGGTGGAAGACGATCTGAAGCTCTTGAAGTGGAGCGACGACCAGTGTGGCGGCAAGGCTTATGTGGACTGGTACCCCTACCGCCACCCGCAGCTGGGCATGGTGGAATTTGGCGGCTGGGACCGCATGAACTATTGGCGCAACCCGCCGCCCGCGCTGCGCGAACGCGAAGCCGCGCGCTTCCCGGCGTGGCTGCTGCAGATCGGCCTGAGCCTGCCCAAGCTTGAGGTGCTGCGGGCCGAGGTGCGGGCTTTGGGCGACGACACCTGGCGCGTGCGTTTTGCCGTCGCCAACAGCGGCTACCTGCCGGCCTACGTGACCAAGCGCGCCATCGAACGCAAGACGGTGCGCGGCACCATTTTCAACATCCACCTGCCGACTGGCGCAAGCCTCGTCACCGGCAAGGAAAGGGTGGCAGGCGCTCACCTGGAAGGCCATGCGCCCAAGTCGTCGCTGCAGGCCTTCCTGCCCAACCGCGAAATCACCGGCGACCGCGCGGTGGCTGAATGGGTGGTGCGCGGCGCGCGCGGCCTGGCGATTGCGCTGTCAGCCACCGCTGACCGGGCAGGCACGGTGCGCACCGAAGTCACGCTGGACTGAAAGCGTGTCGGGCAGCTCGACGTTCCCACCGCGCCCGGGTGACGACTTTTCGTCGCTGTTCAACTTCTTGCCCATCGGGGCCCACCGCTCGTCGCCAGAAGGCCGCCAACTGCGCGCCAACCCGGCGCTGGTGCGGCTGAACGGCTTCGAATCCGAAGCCGAACAGCTGGCGGCCATGCGCAACATTGCCGCCGACTGGTATGTCGACCCGAACCGGCGTGCGCAGTCAAGACGCTGCTGGAACTCGACGGCAAGGTGATCGGCTTTGAGTCTGAGGTCTGGCGCTCATCGACCTGGTGCCGGGCATGGTCTCCCGCGTGGTCATCCTGCCCGACGGCCAACGCCGCGCCACCTTCATCAGCCCCGGTGTGCGCGATCTTTTTGAACTCGAGCCCGAGGACGTGCTGCGTGACGGCATGGCCCTGCACCGTCTGCGCCACCCCGAAAACCGCCCGCAAGTGGGGCGCGGTTTTTAGCGCTGTTTTTAGCGCGGTTTGCAGCGCTGCTTTCAACGCTGTTTTGCAACCTCACCGCTGTTCAAACCGAAACACCGCCATGCTGGCGCGCAGGTTGGGCCAGCGCCGCACCACCCGTCCCGATTGCAAGCCAAAGGCGTCGCTCACCGCCAGGCCGCAGCGGCCGGCCAGCACTTCAAAGTCAGCGAAAGTGCCGACGCGGATGTTGGGCGTGTCGTACCACTGGTAAGGCAGCGCCCGCGTCACCGGCATGCGGCCGCCCATGACGTGCAAGCGGTTGCGCCAGTGCGCAAAATTCGGAAAGGCGACGATGCCGATGCGGCCCACGCGCGCCGTTTCCTTCAGCATGCGTTCGGTGTTGCGCAGGTGCTGCAGGGTGTCGATCTGCAGCACCACGTCAAAGCTGGCGTTGTCAAAGAGCGCCAGGCCTTCTTCCAGGTTGAGCTGGATCACGTTGACACCGCGCTCCACGCAGCCCAGCACGTTGGCGTCATTGATCTCGATGCCGTAGCCCGTGCAGCCTTTGTGTTGCTGCAACCAAGCGAGCATCTCACCATTGCCGCAGCCGAGGTCAAGCACGCGGCTGCCGCGGGGCACCAGGTCGGCAATCAGTTCGAGGTCTTTTCTCTCACTCATGCGAGCCCCTCGCCTGCCAGGTACGGCGGTTGGTCCCCCGAAGGAACTGTGGCCGGCTCGGGAGCGGCCCAGCGCTCGGCCACTGCCGCACCGATCTTCTCGAAATACGCGCGCATCACCGCGTGGTAGCGCGGGTCTTCCAGCAAGAAAGCGTCGTGCCCGTGCGGCGCGTCGATCTCGGCATAGCTCACGTCGATGCCGTTGTCCACCAGCGCCTTGACGATCTCGCGCGAACGGGCGGGCGAGAAGCGCCAGTCGGTGCTGAAGCTCACCAGCAGAAAGCGCTGATGCCGCGCGACTTCAAAAGCCCTCTTCAGGCTGCCGCCGTGCGCCAGTGCGGGGTCGAAGTAATCGAGCGCGCGGGTGATGAGCAGGTAGGTGTTGGCGTCAAAGTACTCGCTGAACTTGTCGCCCTGGTGGCGCAAGTAGCTTTCGATCTGAAATTCAATGTCCTGCGTGCTGTACGACAGCGTTCCCCCGCGCTGAAGTTCACGGCCGAACTTGGCCTCCATCGCGTCGTCACTCAGGTAGGTGATGTGGCCGATCATGCGGGCCACGCGCAGGCCGCGTTTGGGCAGCGTGCCGTGCGCCAGATAGTGGCCACGGTGAAAGTCGGGGTCGGTGACGATGGCGCGCCGCGCCACTTCATTGAAGGCGATGTTCTGTGCGCTTAAGGACGGCGCCGTGGCCACGGCGACGCAGTGCCTGATGCGGTGCGGATGCCGCAGCGTCCACGCCAGCGCCTGCATGCCGCCCAGACTGCCACCCAACACGGCCGCCAGCACGTCGATGCCCAGCCGCTGCACCAGCCGCGCCTGCGCATCGACCCAGTCCTCCACTGTCACCACCGGGAAGTCGGCGCCATAGGGGCGGCCTTCTGCGGCGGGGTCGGGGTTGGTGTGCGTGGGCCCGCTGGAGCCGAAACAGGACCCCGGGTTGTTGACGCCGATGACGAAGAAGCGCCCGGTGTCCAGCGGTTTGCCGGGGCCGACAAGGTTGTCCCACCAGCCCACGCTGCCGTCGGCATGCGTGCCGGCCACGTGGTGGCTGGCGTTGAGCGCATGGCACACCAGCACGGCGTTGTCGCGCGCGGCGTTGAGCGTGCCGTAGGTCTCAAAGACCAGCGTGTAGTCGCGCAGCACGGCGCCGCTCTTCAGCGGCAGCGCTTCGCTGAAATGCATCTGCTGCGGGGTGACCAGACCGACTGAAGCCATGAACTAAAAACCCGGCGCCGCGCGCAGCGGACACCGGGTGGGCATCCCTCTTTAGCGGCATTTGTTGATAGCGCCCGCAAGGTGGAATAAATCGGCGCTGAAGAATTTCAGTATAGCGACGCCCTAAGATGCCGCGACGCCCGAGGAGTGCCCCATGGTCCCTACGTCCACCTGGTTCAAAGGCTTTGAAGCCCGCGATTTCGATTTCAACGGAATCCGCATCCACGCCCGCGTCGGCGGACGCGTCGGTGCACCGCCCTTGCTGCTGGTGCACGGCTTCCCGCAGAGCCATGTGATGTGGCACCGCGTGGCGCAGCTGCTTGCGCCGCACTTTCAACTGGTGCTGCCCGATCTGCGCGGCTACGGCGACAGCGCCAAACCGGTGGGTGACAGCGACCATGCCAACTACAGCAAGCGCACGATGGCGCTGGACTTGCTGCTGCTGATGCAAACGCTGGGGCACGACCAATTTGGCGTTGTCGGTCACGACCGAGGCGCGCGGGTGTCGCACCGGCTTGCGCTGGACCATCCGCAAGCAGTATCAAAGCTCGCGTTGATCGACATCGCGCCGACGCTGGACATGTACGAAGCCACCGACATGCGCTTTGCCAGCGCCTATTACCACTGGTTCTTCCTGATTCAGCCCACACCGCAGCCCGAACGAATGATCGACGCCAACCCCGTGAGCTACCTGCACTGGAAGCTGGGCGGTTGGGGCACCGGCACCATCGCTCACATCGAAGCCGAAGCGATGGCCGACTACGAGCGTTGCTTCAGCAACCCCGCCACCATCCACGCAGCCTGCGAGGACTACCGCGCCAGCGCCGGCATCGACCTGGAACACGACCGTGCCTCGCGCGCCGCTGGCGAAAGAATAGCCTGCGACACGCTGTTGCTGTGGGGCCAGCGCGGCGTGATCCAGGCGCTGTTTGATCCGATGGCGCTGTGGCGCGCGCAGTGCGCGGCGGGGCTTGAAGGCGAGGCCATGGCGTCCGGGCACTACATCCCGGAAGAGCAGCCTGAGGCCACGGCTGCGCGGATGCTGCGTTTCTTCAGGCCTTGAACAGGCGCAGCAGCGCGAGCACGTCGTCCTGGGTGCGGTAGCGGCCGAAAGCAGCCATGTCCTGCTGTCGCACGATGGGGAAAGTGTCCAGGATGTAGGCGGCGTCGTCTTCGCCCAAGCCGTAGAGGTGGAAGAACAACGCGTCCAGTGCAGCCATCCGGGCGCGGCGGTCCGCGTCGTCCCAGGTGATGGGGGGCAGCACGGCTCCCTGCGCATCCACATAGCCCAGGTCACGGGCGAATGGCGCCAGGTCGTGGGCGGTGTAGCTGAGT
This sequence comes from Rubrivivax sp., assembly GCA_043716775.1. GTDB lineage: Bacteria > Pseudomonadota > Gammaproteobacteria > Burkholderiales > Burkholderiaceae_C > Rubrivivax. The sequence continues at coordinate 7,768 of JAYSYB010000453.1, read as the reverse complement.
GCCAGCACTTGGGGCACGACGAAGTCGGCGATGCTGGGCTGCGGGTGGTGGCCGTTCATCAAGCCCGCTTCACGCATGGCGTCGGTGAACGCGGAGGGCAAGGGCTCGTCGAAGCGCGCTGCTGGGATTACACAACTTTGCTCGATGATGAACCAGTTCAAGTTTTGGCCCTGTACCTTCTGGCGCAGCGCAAAGTCGTACGCCATTGAGTTCAGGTTGGCCAACAGTTGCGGGAGCCACCGCGAGTACGGCATGTCTGAATCCGTTTCTGGAATCAGCATGGCCATGCTGTTGCCAACGCCCGAAGCGGGAATGACCGCGCCGATCATCGTTCGCATGTTGCTCGGCGCAGTAACGGACTTGTAGGCCAGGTAGTAATCGAATCGAAGGGCTTCCGGAATGTCTTCGCGCTTGACCCAATACTGCGGAGAGGGGTAACGATCAGGACGTTGCTTCTCGGCGGACAACAGAGACTCCTGCTGGGCAGCCCGCTTGAGGTTTGCCAGATTCACCACCACATCAGCGGCCCGATGATCGTAGGCCTGCACCATCTTGCCTTCGTAGAGGGGCAAGGCTTCTGCTGCGTTTCGGACCCACCGGTTTTGCGCGGACCTCACGAATCCTTGCGCCATCAACTCGTCTGGCTTCTTGAAGCACGCCGAGTCCATGGTCATGTCGAACATTCGCGCGTATTGCACAGACCAGACTCTCGCACTCAACTTTCGTTTGTTCAACGCAACGACATCACCGTGCCGTACCAGCACGGGGTTGCGGCGGTACATGTCAACAGTGACCCTCCCGTCGCGCACATTGCGAAATATGGGCGCTGCACCCGTATTGGGGTTCACCATCTCGAAATCCGCCGCGGTCAGCTTGAGCGTCCGCGTGGGCTCGGAAAGCTCATCCAGTGCGTGAAGAAAAAAAGCGCACCGCGTGTGTTCAAACGCGCGCGCGGCCCCACCGAATACCAGTGCGCAGAACTTGAAACTCGCATGCACGTCGGCGAAGAAGACTTTGCGATTCTCAAAGTCGAACAAGGCCCCGAGCCGACCCGTCGTGGCGATGCTTTTGAAGAACTCAGCGGCACCCTTGTCAGCCGCAATGCCACTTGGAGTCAGCAAAGCCACCACCCCACCGGGCTGCACCAAGGACTGCGCTCGTTCGACAAAGATGCTGTAGAGATTGATGTCGCCACCACCCAGCAGCGGGTAGTCGCCGGTCTTGCTCAGCACACGGGCGTTGGCCTCGGCGCGTGCTGCGGCCAGCCCGTATTCGGCGGCAAGTGGTGCCTGTTTTTTCTGCAGCGAGGCGATGCGCGCCTTGCGGTCGGACGCACGGGCCTCGGCGGCAATCTGCGGCTCACGTTCCGCGAACCACTCCACCTCCTGCAGCTTGATGCGATCCCACGGCGGGTTGCCAATCACCGCGTCGAAGCCCGAACTTGCGCCAGCAAACGCCGTCGGGAATGCCGTCCACCAGTGAAAAAACTTCTCTTGCTGAGCCAGGGTACGCACGCGCTGCAGAAGCGCGTTGCTGGCTTCCACGGCAGCACCTGTGCCATCCAGCTTGCCCGCGCCCAGTGTGGCCACCAGGTTGCGGGCCGGGGACAGCAGTTCGCTCAAGGCAAGGCGCAGCGTGTCGTCGCCCAACGCGCCCAGCTTGCGGATGTTGGCTGGCGGCCAGCCAGGCTGCAGCCAGCGCATCGCGCGCCAGAAGTCCAGCAGTGCGTGCAGCGGCGCCACCTGCGCATCGGCTTCCTCGGCCAGGCGTTTGGACAACTGCGCTTCGGCAATATCAACATCTGTCAGGTCGGCCACCTCAGTCAGGTTCTTGGCAGCGCGTTCCAACCTCTGCATTTCCGCTTGCTGGAACAACATGCCCAACTGTTGCAAGCCGGTCTGCACCGCTGGCAGGCTTTCGCCGTGCAGTGAATCACCGTGCTTCAGGTGGTGGTCCAGAAAGCTCAGCGGCGCGCCCACGGTGAAGGTATGCAACCACAGCGCGGTCTTGGCCAGCTCCACCGCCATCAGGTTCTTGTCCACGCCGAAGATGCTTTTCTTCAGCACCATGCGGCGCACGATGTGGCGGTCGTCGAGTTGCGCGTCGGTGACGGCCCAACCGTGCTCTCTGGCCTGGCCCTTGATGCTGGCGCGGATGTGCGCCATGCGCGCCAGCAGCGGGCTTTCCCACGGCCGGCCGCGCTCCACCAGGTGCGCGGCCCAAGGCTGTTCGGCCACGGTTTGCTGCGCCAGCGTCACGCTTTCCAGCACACGGTCGGCCATGAAATCCACCAGTGCCACCAGGAAGTGGCCGCTGCCCATGGCGGGGTCGCAGATCTTCAGCTCCAGGATGGCGTTGGCCGGGTCGGCAGCGTCCAGCCGGTCCCATTCGGGGGGCGTGAGCGACGCCTTCTTCTTCCAGCCCACCACCAGACCCTCGAACGCGGTCACACGTTCGCTGACCAGCAGGCCCACGCTTTCGCGCAGGATCAGCCGCACCAGGTCGTCGTGTGTGTAGTAGCTGCCGGAGACCTTGCGTGCGAAGCTCGCCGGCCGGGCCACGATGCGGTCGACTTCGGGCGAGTAGTGCAGGTCGGCAGCCTGTACTTCGTGGGTCAAGCTGTACTCCAGCAGCCTTTCGTAGATGCCGCCCAAGTGCGACACGCTCAAGTCCCGGTAGTTGATCCAGCCGCGCAGCAAGTCTTCGGTGCGGCGGGAGAGGGCGTCGATGATGGGTGCCAGGGTGGCATCGAACACGCGCGTTCGCTCCAGCAACAACGACCGGCTTCGGTTGAACAGCCCGCCGTTGTAGGCCGGCATGCCGATGGTGTCCTCACCGTCGTTGATAAGCTGGAACACGCCCTTCAACGACAGCCACAAACGGGTCATCGTGGTGGACCACTTTGCCCCCGCATCCACCTTGTCTCGCACGTCCTCACGCAACGCCCGCACGCTGTAGGCGCGGTAACGCGGGTCATCCACCGGCAGCAGCCGCCGGTCTTCTGCGTAGAACAAGAACAGCAGCCGGTACAGCAGGATCAACGTCGCTTCGCGCACCTCGTCCAGGTAGGCCGCCGTGTAGCGCTGGCGCGCGGCCTGGCCGTAGCCGACCTTCTCTTTCTGCGACTGCAAATCGCCTGCGGCCAGCGCATGCGCCAACGTGGGGAAGATGTCGTCGAAGACACGCCGGCCCAAGTCCTGCGACACCTTTTCTTCGTAGGCCCTTGCCTCGTTGCGCGCATAGGCGTGAAAGCTGCGGCCCTCGGCGTCCCAGGTTTGGGTGAGGAAAGCCGCACGGTTGAAGAGCAGGAAGAACAGACGCAAGCCGTGCGCGGGCTCAAGACCATCCACTTCAATCTGCACGCCGGGCACGCTCAGAAGTGCTGCCAGGTCCAGCTCCAGAAACTCCTCGGCGCGCGAACGTGCGTCCTGCCAGTACAGGCGCCAGGTGCCCCCGTTGGTGAGCACGCCCCACTTCACGGCGCGGTCACTCATCACGTCGGCGCGGCTCAGGTAGCGCAGCATCTGCGACGACGGAGCGCCGGGGTCGGTGGCTTCGCTGCCATCGCCCCGGTCCAGGGGCCGCAGCCAGCGCTTGGCTTCCAGGATGGCAAGGCCATGGCGGTAGCGGCGGTCGTCGCGCACCTCAGCCATCGCCTTGGCGTGAGCTTCAGCATTGGCAAAGAGCAGGATGTCGGGCACGTCTTCGCGGCGCTTTTGCGACAGATTGACCTGCGGCAGGTAGTCGCCGCCCCAGCCCAGTTGAACCAGCACGCGCTCGATGACCTGCTTCTCGGTCTGCGCTTCGTTGAGTGTGGACTGCGCCGTCAGCCCGCTGAAGATGACGTGCAGTTCAGCGACGAAGGCTTTAAAGGCATCGTCCGCCAAAGCCTGATAGGGCGGCGTTTGGCGGATGCCGTGGAGCAGAAAGTCCTGCGTGAAAAGCTGCCCCTGCATGCGTCGCCTCGTGTCTCGAAGCGAAGCAGTTTAAGGTGCCGTCGGCATGCAGCCAGCGTCAATCCTTGTGCGGGGTCGAGGGTCAAACGGCGCCCCCACGCACCATAGGCACATGCCGCGGTGGTGCAAGAGAAGCTGGCGAATCACCGGGTAACTCGCGGCCGCACGCGCAGCACGCCACGCCTACCATCGCCCCCGAACCCGGCCCACAAGGAACCCGCATGCACGAGTGGCTGCACCGCATCAACGCCTACTTTCCGGTGCGCTACACGGCGTGGCTGGCCAGCGCGGTGGGCGCCATGCTGTTTGCCTTCACCTTCATCGCTTTCGGCATCGGCGGTGGCGCGGCGCTGGTGTGCCTGTTTCTGGTGGGGCTGGGCTTCCGCGACACGCGCCAGCGGCGCCATTCGGTGTTGCGCAACTACCCCGTCATTGGGCACATCCGCTTCCTGCTGGAATTCATTCGACCGGAGATCCGCCAGTACTTCATTGAAGGTGACGGCGAAGCCGCGCCCTTTTCGCGCCAGCAGCGCAGCCTGGTCTATCAGCGTGCCAAGGGTGAAGGTGACAAACGGCCCTTCGGCACCCAGCTGGATGTGCAGGCCGTGGGTTATGAATGGATCAACCACTCGATAGCGCCGACGCACATCGACGGCCAGGACTTCCGCATCACGGTGGGCGACGGCGGCACGTCATGCACGCAGCCTTACAGCGCCAGCGTCTTCAACATCTCGGCCATGAGCTTCGGCGCGCTCAGCGCCAATGCCATCCTGGCGCTGAACGGCGGCGCCAAGCGCGGCAATTTCGCGCACGACACGGGTGAAGGGTCGATCAGCCAGCACCACCGCGTGCACGGCGGCGACCTGATCTGGGAAATTGGCTCGGGCTACTTCGGCTGCCGCAACGACGACGGCTCTTTCAGCGCAGAACGCTTCACCACGAGCGCGCTGGAACCGCAGGTGAAGATGATTGAGCTGAAGCTCAGCCAGGGCGCCAAACCGGGCCATGGCGGCATGCTGCCGGGGCCCAAGGTCACACCCGAAATCGCCAACGCGCGCGGCGTGCCGGTGGGCGTGGACTGCATCAGCCCGGCCAGCCACAGCGCCTTCAGGACGCCTGTGGAGATGATGCATTTCATCGACCGCCTGCGCCGGCTTTCAGGCGGCAAGCCGACTGGCTTCAAGCTCTGCATCGGCCACCCCTGGGAATGGTTTGCAATCTGCAAGGCGATGCTGGAGACAGGCATCCTGCCGGACTTCATCGTCGTCGATGGCGCCGAGGGCGGCACGGGTGCGGCGCCACTGGAATTTACCGACCATGTCGGCGCGCCGCTGCAGGAAGGCTTGCTGCTGGTGCACAACACGCTGGTGGGCTTGAACCTGCGGTCGCGCATCCGCATCGGCGCGGCTGGCAAGGTGGTGAGTGCCTTCGACATCGCACGCTGCATGGCGCTGGGTGCGGACTGGTGCAACGCCGCGCGCGGCTTCATGTTTGCCTTGGGCTGCATCCAGGCCCAGGCCTGCCACACGGGCGCCTGCCCCACGGGGGTGACCACGCAAGACCCGAAGCGCCAGCAGGCGCTGGTGGTGCCGACCAAGACCGAACGCGTCTGGCGCTTTCACCAGCACACGCTGCATGCGCTGAAAGAACTGGTGCAGGCCGCCGGCCTCACGCACCCGAACCAGATCACGCCGTCACACATCGTGCGCCGGGTGGCCAACCATGAAGTGAAGCTGCTGGCCAACCAGCTGTCGTTCGTCAAGCCGGGTGCACTGCTGGCCGCGATGGAAGGCAAAGGCGATTGGCCGCATGCGGTGTTCAAGCAATATTGGCCGCTGGCGCAGGGCAGCAGCTTTCAGGCGGTGCTTCCTGCCTGACGTTGCCTGCGTTGCCTGACGTTGCCTGACACCGCTTGAAAGCAGCCCGTTTTTTCAGGCCGCAGGCGGCGCCGAATCGATGAAGCTCTGGCGCACGGACAGCTTGTCGTGCAGCTTGTGCAGGTTTGGGTGTGCAGCGCGCCAGTCAATGTGCGCAAAGCGGAAGTCCAGGTAACCCAGCGCACAGCCGACCGCAATGTCGGCCAACGTGAAGTGGTTGCCACCGCACCAGGGCTTTTCACCCAGGCCTTGGCTCATGGAGATGAGCGACGCGGTGACGCGGCTCATCTGGCGGTCAATCCAAACCTGCGAGCGCTGCGCCGCCGTGCGGCCGCCCCAGGTGGCTTCCAGGCGCGCCAGGATGCTCGCATCCAGCAGCCCATCCGCAAGAGCTTCCCAGGTCCGCACTTCAATGCGTTCACGGCCGTTCCCGGGAATGAGCTTGCCCACCGGCGACAGCGTGTCCAGGTATTCGACGATCACGCGCGAATCGAAAACCGCTTCGCCGCCTTCCATCACCAGGCAGGGCACCTTGCCCAGCGGGTTGCTCTTGAGGATTTGGTCCTGGCCCCAGACGTCTTCCAGGTCAAACTGGAAGTCAAGCTTCTTCTCGGCCATCACGACGCGCACTTTGCGCACGTAGGGGCTGGTGAGTGATCCAAGCAGTTTCATTGTTGTGCGAACGTGTCGCTCTCTCTTCCCTGGGGGCTGCCCCATTCTAACGATGGGGCCCATGGCCCGCAGGGCTGGGCTGTCGCGTGAAATCCACGCGCGGCGGGCGGCCGGGCAGGCTCAAGGTGGCCACCGCCGGCTCCATGCGCGACACGATGGTGCCGGCGCGCACCACCAGCAGGCGCTGCGCGCGCAGGCGGATGGCTTCTTGCGGCGACGTTGCCTGCAGCAGACAGAAGTCGGCGCGGCAGCCCGGCGCCAGGCCATAGCCTGACAGTCCAAGAATGCGTGCAGCGTTCACGGTCACGGCGTCGAAGCACTGTTGCTGGCCCGCCACCGACGTCATCTGCGCCACGTGCAGGCCCATCGCTGCCACCTCCAGCATGCAGGCCGAGCCCAGGGCGTACCAGGGGTCCATCACGCAGTCGTGGCCAAAGGCGACGTTGACGCCGGCGGCCATCAGTTCAGGCACCCGCGTCATGCCGCGGCGCTTGGGGTAGCTGTCGTGGCGCCCCTGCAGCGTGATGTTGATCAGCGGGTTGGCGACGGCGTGGACACCAGCTTCTGCAATCAGCGGCAGCAGCTTGCTGACGTAGTAGTTGTCCATCGAATGCATCGACGTGAGGTGCGAACCGGTGACCCGGCCCTGCAGGCCGAGGCGCTGCGTGTGGAAGGCCAGCGTTTCGATGTGGCGCGAATGCGGGTCGTCGCTTTCGTCGCAGTGCATGTCCACCGGCAGCCCGCGCTCTGCGGCCAGTTCGCACAGCAGCTTCACGCTTTCTGCCCCTTCGGCGGCAGTGCGTTCAAAGTGCGGAATGCCGCCGACCACGTCCACACCCAGGTCCAGCGCGCGCTTCAGGTTGGCCAGCGCACCGGGTGCGCGCAGCAGGCCGTCTTGCGGAAAGGCGACCAGTTGCAGGTCGAGGTAAGGCGCAACGCGGCGCTTCACGTCCAGCAGCGCGCGCACGGCCAGCAGGCGCTCGTCGCACACGTCCACATGCGAGCGAATGGCCAACAAACCGCGCGCCACCGCCCAGTCGCAGTACTGCAGCGCGCGCTGGCAAATAGCTTCCTCGGTCAACACTGGCTTGAGTTCGCCCCACAGCGTGATGCCCTCCAGCAGCGTGCCGCTGGCATTGACGCGCGGCAGGCCGTGGCTGAGCGTGGCGTCGAGGTGGAAGTGGGCATCGACGAAGGGCGGGCTCAGCATGGCACCCATCGCATCGATCACTTGCGCCCCGGGCGGCGTGGGCAGGGCCGGCG
>JAYSYB010000452.1:0-4029 GCA_043716775.1 Rubrivivax sp. | reverse complement strand
ATAGCGCGCCAGCACTTCCATGTTGCCGGTGTCGGGTGCTGAGCAGTTGAAGACCTCGGGGCTCCAAGGCACGGCACCCATGATCTCGGCCAGCGGTGCGTAGTCCTGGTTCGACAGGCCGAAGGTAAATTCAGCGTCCTTCTTGGCGGATGAGCCTTCTGCATGCGGTGGCAAGAAGAGGTTCCACAAACCGGCGGCGCGCGCCTTGGGCTTGAGCTCTTCAATCACCTGCAGCGGCGTCCAGCGTTTGCCGGCGCGAGTGTTGGCTTCGATCTCGGCGAAGTAGCGCGCTTCGGCCGGGTAGACGTGCTCGGCCATGAAGGCCGAGACGCGCGCCTGCAGGTCTTGGGTGCGCGGGGAGTAGCTGAAGTCCATGGGCGTCTTTCGGGATTGAAGGAATTTGACGCGCGGTTCAGCGCGCCTTCTTGGCGAAGGTCCAGGCCATCTCTGCCAGCGGCCGGGTGGAAGCGCCCGTGGCTTTGGCCTGGGCGCTGGATGCAATGCCGTCCACCACCCGCTTGGCAATGCCCTGTGTGATGGACGCCAGGCGGAAGAGGTTGTAGGCCAGGTAAAAATTCCAGTCGGCGGCCAGCGCTTCGGGCTGCAGCTTCTGCGAGCGTTCTGCACCCCCGCGGTCGCTAACCCTTTCACAGTACCGGCGCACGTACTCGGCTTCGCTTGGGATGCCCAGCGCCACATGGTCGAGGCCGCCAATGCCGCGGAAGGTGCCGGGCGGGATGTGCCAGGCCATGCAGTGGTAGCTGAAGTCGGCCAAGGGGTGGCCCAGGGTGGAAAGCTCCCAGTCCAGCACCGCCGTCACGCGCGCTTCGGTCTTGTGGAAGACGAGGTTGTCGAGCCTGAAGTCACCATGCACGACGGACACCAGCGTGTCGTCGCGCGCGCTGGCCGGCATGTGCGCGGGCAGCCAGGTCATCAGGCGGTCCATCTCGGCGATGGGCTCGGTGACGGACGCCACGTACTGCTTGCTCCAGCGTCCGATCTGGCGGTCAAAGTAGTTGCCGGGTTTGCCAAAGCCCGACAGGCCTGCCGCCGCGACGTCCACGCTGTGCAGCGCGGCGATGACGCGGTTCATTTCGTCATAGACCGCACCACGCTCGGTGTGGGACAGGCCCGGCAGCGACTGGTCCCACAGCACGCGGCCGTCCATGAATTCCATGACGTAGAAAGCGCGGCCGATGACGGCTTCGTCTTCGCACAGCAGCAGCATCTGCGCTACCGGCACACCCGTGCCGGCCAGTGCGCGCATGACGCGGAATTCGCGTTCCACCGCGTGTGCGGACGGCAACAACTTGGCCGCCGGTCCGGGCTTGGACCGCATGACGTAGGCGCGGCCCGGTGTCAGCAGTTTGTAGGTGGGGTTGGACTGGCCGCCCTTGAATTGCTCAACGACCAACGGGCCGGCATAACCGGGCAGTTGCTGGTGCAGGTAGGCGTCCAGTGCGGCCGTGTCGAAGGCATGGCTGCTGGCGACAGAACGGGTGCCGGTGAATTGGTCCATGGTGTGCCTAGAGTCGCCCCATCAACGGTCTGCAATCGCCAGCAATTTTTCGCGCGCCAGCACCACCAGCCGCGTCGGTTCGACGCGCACGGCCCCTTCGCGCTCGAAGCCTTTGAGTTCCTGGTTCACACGCTGCCGCGAAGCGCCCAGCAGGTGCGCCAGGTCTTCCTGCGCCAATTCCAGGCCGATGCGTATTTCTTCGCCCGTCCCTTTGCCCACCGGCACACCGTAGCTGCGCGCCAGCAGCAGCAGTTGCTTGGCCAGACGCGCTTGCAAGGGCCTTGTATTGAGGTCTTCGAACTGGTCGAACATCAGCCGCAGGCGGCGGCAGTTCAGGCGCAGCAGCGCGTCGTAGAGTTCGACGTGTTGCGCCAGCAATTCCTTGAAGTCCGGCTTGCGCACGACCAGCATGGTGGTGACGCCGTGGGCATCGGCATCGTGGGTGCGCGGCAGGCCGTCGAAGAGCGCGATGTCGCCGAACCAGGTGCCGGGTTCGGCGTAGGTCAGCGTGACCTGCTTGCCCGACAACGACACCGTGCTGATGCGTACTGCGCCCAGCGCCACGCCGCACCATTCTTCGGCCGCAGAACCGCGGGTGGCCAAGGGGTTGCCATCGCTCAAGCGGCGCACGATGGTGCGCGAGAGGATGGCACTTCTGAGCTTCGGAGAGAGCTTGCTGAACCACGCGCCTGTCTCGATGTTGTGAAGCTCTTCGATTGTAAGAACAGGGGTATTCATGGCTTGTCTCTGAGGCGACAGGAGAGCGACGATGCCATTGTCCCCCCGCCGCAGCGCCCTGCGAAAGGGCTGTGTTTACCCTCGGAGAGTTGCCATGCCCACCGCCGCCCTGCGCATCCCTAGCCGCCGCGATCTGGTCAGTCCTGAAGAATGGCGGCTGCGCGTCGACCTGGCTGCCGCCTACCGGCTGGTGGCCCTGTTTGGCTGGGACGACCTGGTTTTCACGCACATCAGCGCGCGGGTGCCGGGGTCGGGTGGTGAGCATACGGGGCAGTTCCTCATCAACCCCTATGGCCTGATGTTCGAGGAGATCACAGCGTCCAGCCTCGTCAAGGTGGACGCGCAAGGTGCCAAGCTCGACGACACGGCCTTTGACGTCAACCCGGCCGGTTTCGTCATTCACAGCGCCGTGCACGGCGCACGCCACGACGCCGGCTGTGTGCTGCACGTGCATTCGCTCAACGGCATTGCGGTGTCGTCGCAGAAGGGTGGCGTGCTGCCGCTGTCGCAGCAGTCGATTTTCGTCCTGTCGTCCTTGGGCTATCACGACTACGAAGGCGTGGCCCTGCGCGACGATGAAAAACCCAGGCTCGTGGCCGACCTCGGGCGCAACACCTACCTGATGCTGCGCAACCATGGCTTGTTGACGGTGGGTGCGACGGTGGCCGACGCTTTCGTGGCGATGTACCTCTTTGAGACCGTGTGCACGATCCAGATCCGGGCCATGAGCGGGGGCACGGATCTGGTCACGGTAGACCCTCACATCATTGCCACCGCGCGCCAGCAGGCCGCCGAGGCAACGCGCGGCCAGGGCTCGTTGTTGAGCTGGCCCGGGCTGCTGCGCCGGCTGGACCGCCGCATGCCGGGTTACGACACCTGAGCAAGTTGTGAGCATGACTTGCAGGCGGCCGCGAAGAGGCCACAAGCTGCGACGAACGGGCGACGAATAGGCCCGCTCTTCGGCGTTTTGACGCCTTCTGGGCGGAATGTCTTCTGCTAGAGTCTTTCATCACTGGGCTTGGACGCATCATTTACGGCATGCACACACATCAGCCTTGGCTGTCGCTGGCGATCGGCAGTGTCACGGCCCTGGCGGTGGCTGCGGCTGCAGCGGCTGGACTCGGGTCCGGCGCGTCTGCTGCTGTCATGGGCCAACCGCTGGACTTCGCAGTCCAGGTTCGGCTGAACGCGGGTGACATCCTGGCACCAGAGTGCGTCACGGCCGAAGTCACGGCCGGGGACCGCCGCGTCCCGCCCGGGCTCGTGCGTGCGCTGCTGGAGATGACGGGCCCCGAATCTGCCCGAGTGCGCGTGCAAACCCAGTCCAGCATTGACGAGCCCGTCATCGGCATCCTGTTGTCCGTGGGCTGCACGGCCCGCATGACGCGGCGCTACGTGGTGCTGGCCGACCCGCCGCATTTCACAGGCCAGTCAGCCCAGGCAGCGCAAGTGGCCACCACACCGGCCTTCGCATCCAATCCGGCTGCTGTGCCGGATGCGGCCTCTGCATCCAATGCCTTCAGTGCGTCCCCCTCGTCGCAGCCGGCCGCCCTGAACGAGGCTGCCACGGGCAATTTTTCCGCCCTGCCATCGACGGCCGATGCCAGCTCGACACGTGCCGTTGCTGCAGCAGCCCGGCCACCGCGCACACGGGCGGAACGCGGACGCGCGGCGGCACCCCCCGTCATGCGGCCTCGCGCCCAGCAACGAGAGTCTGAGCGGGCTGCGGCCAGAGCGGCCAGACCTCCGAATACTGCCAAGGTCGGCGCACC